>NZ_KV831677.1:318856-324174 GCF_001837185.1 Neisseria sp. HMSC064D07
TTGCCAAACCAAAAGCTATTTTGATGATTTCAGCGCATTGGTACAGTAGCCGTTTACAGGTAACATCAGGTGAACACCCTGAAATGATTTACGATTTCTACGGTTTCCCTGATGAACTCAGTCAAGTGCAATATCCTGCGCCCGGTTCGCCTGAGTTGGCGGAGCAAGTGCGGTCATTATTACAGCCGGAAAATGTCGAGCTGAACCCAACGCGTGGTTTTGATCATGGGGCATGGGCGGTGTTGAAATTTCTCTATCCCGATGCCGATATTCCCGTGGTACAACTTAGCCTTAACCGTTTGCAATCGGCGGAATGGCATTTCAACTTGGCGAAAAAATTATCTGCCTTGCGAGAACAAGGCGTGCTGATTATCGGCAGCGGCAATATTGTGCATAATCTTAGGGCGTTAAGTTGGGAACATATTGACCAAATCGGTGCGGGTTATGACTGGGCGTTTGCTTTTCGTGAAACGGTCAATCAGGCAATTGCGACTCAGGATGATGAAACCTTGGTGCATTATGAGCAACTAGGCGAAAAAGCCGAGCTTTCCGTGCCAACGCCAGATCATTACTTGTCCTTGCTGTACATCATGGCATTACGCGAACTGCAAGATGAGGTTACGTTTTTCAACGATAAGCTGATTACAGGCTCGCTCAGTATGACCTCGGTTTTGGTGGGGTAAAAAGGGAAAAATCTGAACAAAATGAACCATTCTTTATTTGTTCGAGCCACTTTGCAGATGGTGTCAAGTTGTTTCAGACGGCATTTATGTCTATATAAAAGCTACAACCTATATCGGAAAAGATGAGATTAAGCCTGTAAGTTTTAATATAAACAATTTGGATAGAAAAAGTGGTTGGATTTTGAGGGCGATTTGAAAAGGCTTTGCAAATTGGCGGCTCTTTGTAAAAGAAAGGGTTATCTGAATTCTAGACGGCCTTTTCTTTAATGAGCAAAAATTACTTGATGATTGAATCAATAAAATCATCAAAACCAGAACGATCCTGAGCAGGGCATTTTTTTAGGAAATTGCGTCGTGCGGTAATCGTATCGTGTCCATGTTTATGCTTGATAGAGTGGAACTTTTTCAAAGCAGATTGACATTCAGATGGTTGAGATGCCGGATTGACCAAGCACATAAGCGCTTCGCAAGCCAAACGCTCGTCCCCCCCCATTTTCGGAGGATTGAGGGGATTGGCAGCCATAGCGGTAACTGAAGAAAAGCCCATTACCAAGGCAGTAATTGTTGAAATGAATTTCATAATTTACTCTGTTATTGAATGGAATTAGTAAAGGTAGATATCTGAAATTTCAGATGGCCTCTGTCTATTAAAATTTAGGCAATGAACAACCTTCATTGGCAACGATAGAACATTGAGAGCTTCCAGATGCGTGACATTTTCTCAAGGCAGATGGCTCGGCATCACCAGGGAAACGTTCCGTTCCATAGAAGGTTTTTACTTTTTTTCCCAATTTACCTTGAACAACGGCAATACAACCATTTCGTACACGAACACCTATCTTACATGGTTTATTTCTACCTCCTCGCTCACAGGTTTTAATGGCTTCTCTTTCTGCTTCCTCACGAGAATTCATATCAAGTGCGCCACCTGCAATACCAGTTTTAGGATTAAATGCCCAAGCACCGTATTTTGAAGGGACATCGATGTTGATAATTTGGGGTTGGGTAGAGCCGCTATTGGAAGACTGAGGTCTGCCGACATTATATATAATTTGCCGACCAGAGCTATCGATAATACGGCAGGTACCAGTTGCAGGTTGATATTCGCCTCCACAGCCATTTGCATAAACATTAAGACTTACTAGCCCTAATAATATAATGAGCAATTTTTTCATTTTAGGTCCAATCTTTTGTTAGATTTTTTGTCAATAGTCAATATATGGCAATCATAGAACTATTATTATGATTGATTTGGTCCTTTTCCAGGCTGACTTGCAGATTTTATAGCATCGGTGGTTGTGCTTCCAGGCTGATTTCCACCAGTCGTCCATACTGATTGTTGGACATTAGTTGGTGGAGTACTGTCAGAAGTTTTGGAGAAATTCTGCGTATTATAATTAGCCTGCTGCTGTTGATTATTCATCCCTGGCGGAGTAGCAGGTTGACCCGTTCCCCAACCCTGCATTGCATTGTATCCAGAGTATGTAGCCATCATGCCGTTAAACCAGGCACCTGCCATAGGCGGTACGGTGATCAGCAAGGTAGAGAGCATCAGGCCCAAGCCAAGCTGCTGGGTAACGGTCTGCATAATACCGCCGACGTTTCCGCCGGTCAGTGCCGAAGCAATATTGGATACTGCATCGGTAATGGCGATATTGCCTACTAGATCCATAGAGATTTCCGCCATGACGCCAAGCATCACGCTGGAAAAGATGGTTGCCAGTCCATAGTATAGCCATTTTTGAAACAGGGGTGCTGTTTTTTTGAACAGAAGGCATAAAATAAAGATGGGGCGCAAAGCCGATAAAGAGAGTCATGGCGATGAAAACTTCTTTGTAAAAGAAAAGGCCGTCTGAATATCAGACGGCCTTTCTTTAATGAGTAAAAATTACTTGATGATTGAATCAATAAAATCATCAAAACCAGAACGATCCTGAGCAGGGCATTTTTTTAGGAAATTGCGTCGTGCGGTAATCGTATCATGTCCATGTTTATGCTTGATAGAGTGAAACTTTTTCAAAGCAGATTGACACTCAGACGGCTGAGATGCCGGATTGACCAAGCACATAAGCGCCTCGCAAGCCAGCCGCTCATCACCACCCATCTGTGGAGGATTGAGGGGATTGGCAGCCATAGAGGTAACTGAAGAAAAGCCCATTACCAAGGCAGTAATTGTTGAAATGAATTTCATAATTTACTCTGTTATTTAATGAAATTTGAAAGGGAAGTGATTAAAATTGCAGATATTTAGTATCTAGGCAATGAGCACGCCTCCTGAGTAGTAATTCTGCACTGTGTTATTCCTGAGACTGCATGACATTGATTCAATGCATTAGCTTCAGCTCGTCCAAGGTCATCTACACCATAGAAAGTTTTCCATTTGCCTTTATGCCTACCCTGTGCGACAGCAAGACAGCCGTTTCTAACCCATACTGCAATTTTGCATGGGGCATTCCTACCTCCTTGTTCGCAGGTTTTAATAGCTTGTTTTTTGGCTGCCTCAAGAGAATCCATATCAAGTGCACCACCAGATAGACCTGTCTTCATATTGATAGCTAGTGCCAAATATTTTGAAGGAACATCGATGTTAACAATTTTCGTCTGAGCAGAACCGTTATTGGAAGATTGTGGTTTTCCAACATTATATAAAATCTGCCGACCTGAACTATCAATGATACGACAGGTTCCTGTCGCTGGCTGGTACTCTCCACCACAGCCATTGGCATAGACATTAAGGCTTGTTAGCCCAAATAATACAAAAAGTAATTTTCTCATTTTAAGAGTCCAATCTTTATATTTTTATTTAATCTTTTGTAAGTCTCAATCTAGAGAACTAGGATGGTGTATTTCCTTTACTAGGCTGGTTAGTCAGTTTTATGGCATCGGTGGTTGTACTCCCTGTCTGACCACCACCAGTTGTCCAGATTGGTTGCTGAAAACTATTTGATTGAGGGTTATTGGAGATCTCAGCTCTATTCTGTACATTATAACTAGCATGCTGCTGTTGATTATTCATCCCTGGCGGAGTAGCAGGTTGACCCGTTCCCCAACCCTGCATTGCATTGTATCCAGAGTATGTAGCCATCATGCCATTAAACCAGGCACCTGCCATAGGCGGTACGGTAATCAATAGGGTAGAGAGCATCAGACCCAAGCCCAGCTGTTGGGTAACTGTCTGCATAATACCGCCGACGTTTCCGCCGGTCAGTGCCGAAGCAATATTGGATACTGCATCGGTAATGGCGATATTGCCTACTAGATCCATAGAGATTTCCGCCATGACGCCAAGCATCACGCTGGAAAAGATGGTTGCCAGTCCATAGTATAGCCATTTTTGAAACAGGGGTGCTGTTTTTTTGAACAGAAGGCATAAAATAAAGATGGGGGAGAAACCGACTATTTACAAAAGGCCGTCTGAATATCAGACGGCCTTTTCTTTAATGAGCAAAAATTACTTGATGATTGAATCAATAAAATCATCAAAACCAGAACGATCCTGAGCAGGGCATTTTTTTAGGAAATTGCGTCGTGCGGTAATCGTATCATGTCCATGTTTATGCTTGATAGAGTGGAACTTTCTTAAAGCAGATTGGCACTCAGATGGTTGAGATGCCGGATTGACCAAGCACATAAGCGCTTCGCAAGCCAAACGCTCGTCCCCCCCCATTTTCGGAGGATTGAGGGGATTGGCAGCCATAGCGGTAACTGAAGAAAAGCCCATTACCAAGGCAGTAATTGTTGAAATGAATTTCATAATTTACTCTACTATATAAATGATAAATGAAATTTTAAGGTGAGATATCTGAAATTTTAGATTGATTATATCTCTTAAAAATGAGGTAGAGCACAACCTTCAGAAGTAGTAATTCTACACTGTGTCACGCCAGTTGCTTTATTACATTGATTTAATGCATTAGTTTCGCTACGTCCAGGGTCATCTACACCATAGAAGGTTTTCCATTTACCTTTATACTTACCCTGTGCAACTGCAAGACAGCCATTTCTTACCCATTTTGCAACTATACATGGGGCGTTTTTCCCACCTTGTTCACAGGTTTTAATAGCTAGTTTTTTGGCTGCTTCAAGTGAATCCATATCCATTGCACCAGCTGAAACACCAGTTTTCAGATTAATAGCCCATGCCAAATATTTTGAAGGAATATCAATATTAATAACTTTTGTCTGAGCGGAACTGTTATTGGAAGATTGGGGTTTCCCAACATTATACAAAATCTGCCGACCTGAACTGTCAATAATCCGACAAGTACCTGTTGCAGGTTGGTATTCTCCACCACAACCATTAGCATAGATATTTAAGCTTGTCAGCCCTAATAATATAAAAAGCAATTTTTTCATCTTAAGAGTCCAATTTATATATTTTCTTTAATCTTTTTTAACGTGCAATATAGAAATACTAGGATGGAGTATTTTCTTTACCAGACAGGTTTGTTAGTTTCATTGTATCAGTAGTTGTAGCTCCTGTTTGACTACCACCTGTTGTCCATGAGACATTATGATTACTATTATTTACATTATTGGTAGGGCTTTCAATTCTGTTCTGTGCTGCATAATTAACCTGTTGTTGATTATTCATTCCAGGTGGAGTAGCAGGTTGACCCGTTCCCCAACCCTGCA
>NZ_KV831678.1:0-209 GCF_001837185.1 Neisseria sp. HMSC064D07
AGCTACGACAAGTTGGACGTGAGCGGTTTCATCCATTACCGCATCAACCATTCCAAGGAATTTGCCGACCGTCAGAACCACATTAACGGCATTGAGAATTTTTGGAATCAGGCAAAACGTTTCTTGCGAAAATACAACGGAATCGATCGCAAATCTTTCCCGCTGTTCTTGAAAGAATGCGAATTTCGATTTAACTTCGGCACACCGTC
>NZ_KV831679.1:0-1033 GCF_001837185.1 Neisseria sp. HMSC064D07
ATGCGGTTACCTTGTTGGCAGAACAAGTATTTGCCCCTCAGGCATTGGGTGGTAACAGTGTAGCAACACCATTTTGGGCGTTTAATCCTAATTGGCTGTGGGCTGCAGCCGGAGTGGCTGCAGTAGGTGGCATTATTGCAGCTGCAAGTGGTGGAAAGGGATCTAGTAATCCTGACACCACTGCACCGGCTAAACCAGCTGTGACAGCGAAAGACAATGGCTCAGTGGAAGTGACTCCTCCGGCAGATGCGGATACCAAGTCTGTAGAAGTGAGCTACACCGATGAAGCGGGCACACCGAAAACCGCCACCTTAACCAAAGGTGAAGATGGCAACTGGACTTCAAGCAACCCGGATGTTGCGGTAGACCCGGCAACCGGCAAAGCAACGATTCCGGCGGATAAAGTACAAGATGGTTCGCCAGTGAAAGCGAAAGCAACGGACACTGCGGGTAACGCAGGTGAAGAAGGTACAGTGAATGCGGGCAACAACCCAGCAACACCAGATACGACAGCACCAAGCGCACCGGAAGTGACTCCATCAAGTACTGATGGCTCAGTGAAAGTGAAAGTGCCAAGTGATGCAGAAGCAGGTGATACTGTAGAAGTAACAGTAACCCCTGAAGGCTCTGACACCCCTGAAAAAGTGACTTTAACTAAACAGCCAGACGGCAGCTGGACTTCAGACAAACCTGAAACAGTACCAAGCGTTGAAGCAGGTAAAGACAGCACCACTATCCCTGAAGATAAAGTGAAAGATGGTTCTGAAGTTTCTGCGAAAGCGAAAGACCCGGCAGGTAACGAAAGTGCTGAATCTAAAGGTAATGCAGGTAATAATGCAGACCACACAGCACCAAGCGCACCGGAAGTGACTCCATCAAGTACTGATGGCTCAGTGAAAGTGAAAGTGCCAAGTGATGCAGAAGCAGGTGATACTGTAGAAGTAACAGTAACCCCTGAAGGCTCTGACACCCCTGAAAAAGTGACTTTAACTAAACAGCCAGACGGCAGCTGGACTTCAGACAAACCTGAAAC
>NZ_KV831680.1:0-51379 GCF_001837185.1 Neisseria sp. HMSC064D07
GGATTTTGGGGAATTTTGCAAAGGTCTCGGCCTTAAGTTTATTCTGCTAATAAAAAAGACCCACCTTTAAGGCAGGTCTTTTCATACATGATCCTGATTATTTCTCAGAAGTATGTTGCTGACGGCGCAAGATAGCAGGAATTTCAAAGTCATCCAGTACAGACTGGTTGCTGAAATCAGCCGCAGTCAGATTCATAGAACGGATATTGCGGTTGGTACGAACCAAGCTTTCAGCACTGCTTTGGCTTTGAGCTTGAGGCGCTTCTTCCGCACCGCGTACCAATTGTTGGGTACGGGCAGCAGCACGCAGTTGGTTGTCAGTACCGTTTTCTTTCAAGCCGGTAGCAATGATGGTAATACGGATAGCATCTTCGCTCATGCTCTCATCTTCGGCAGCACCAAATTTGCATTCCACTTCAGGGTGTGCATTTTGGTTGACGATACGCATAATCTCGTTGAACTCAGACATTTTCAGGCAACCAGGAGCAGTTGTAATGTTTACCAATACACCGCGTGCGCCATCCAAAGTAACGTTATCCAAGAGCGGGCTGGAGATAGCTTGATCGGTAGCCAAACGGGCACGGTCGATACCTTGTGCGAAACCTGAACCCATCATGGCGATACCACGATTGCTCATCACGGTTTTCACGTCGGCGAAGTCCAAGTTGATCATGTCGCTAGGGCAAGTCACCACTTCGGAAATACCGGCAACCGCATCACGCAGCACATTGTCGGCCGCGCGGAAGGCTTCACGCATGGTCACGTCTTCGCCCAAGGCAGTCATCAATTTGTCGTTCGGGATAATAATCAGGGAATCGACGCGCTCTTTGAGTTGATCCAAACCTGCTTGAGCGATGTGTACGCGTTTGCCTTCGTAAGCAAACGGACGGGTTACAACCGCAACGGTCAGGATACCCATTTCTTTAGCGATTTCAGCCACAACAGGAGCAGAGCCAGTACCTGTACCGCCACCCATGCCGGTAGTGATGAACAGCATGTTTGCACCACGGATGGCATCTTCGATGGCTTCGCGATCTTCCTGAGCGGCGGCGCGGCCAATTTCAGGATTTGCACCGGCACCTAAACCGCGAGTCAGGTTTGTACCCAATTGAATGCGTTTAGCCGCATTGTTTTTAGCCAATGATTGCGCATCGGTATTGGCACTGATGAACTCAACACCATGAATAGTGTTGGCAACCATGTTGTTGATGGCATTACAGCCGCCGCCACCCAAACCGATAACTTTAATAACAGCAGGGCTCGTTGCTGATTCTGCTACGTCGTAAACAAATTCCATTCAATAATCCTCCGCGCCCCGCTTTATAAGGACGGTTCAAAAATAACTCATTATCCGTATTATATAAGAAGTATCCAGATACTGGCAAAAATCTTCTTACCATTCGGCTGTCGGCGTTATATTTTTACTACATTTTTTAACAGAAAATATACAAGTTTTAAATTATCCACTTGGCAATTATTTAAAACCGTTTAATCCCACTTAAATATTCAGGACAAACAGATTTTACACCGCCTGTCCTGAACGCTTTTATCAGAAATTATCTCTGAAGAATCTTTGGATTTTTTCCCACAGACCCATTTTTTTGCCTGAATCATTCAGGGCAATCGCACCGGTTCGGCTGGTTTGCTCACCCTCTTCGGCAGCATAGGCCGTCTGAAGCAGGCCAATCGCTGTTGAATAGCGTGGATTGCGGATACGCTCGGATACGCCGCCCATTTCTTGTGGAACACCGATACGCGCCGGCAGGTTGAAGACTTCTTCCGCCAACTCAACAATACCGGTCAACATAGAAGCACCACCGGTCAAAACGATACCTGAAGTCAGCACTTCTTCAGGGAAACCAGAGCGGCGCAATTCGTTCAGCGTCAATTCCAAAATTTCTTCTACACGCGGGCCGATGATTTCAGCCAATACACGGCGCGAAATTTGACGTGATTGACGGTCGCCTACGCTAGGAACTTCAATCATTTCATCCAAGCCGTCCATAGTCGGAATCGCAGCGCCGTAATGGATTTTGATGTACTCGGCTGCACTGTGCGGCGTACGCAAAGCTTGTGCCAAGTCTTTGGTAATCAAATCGCCGGCAACGGGAATAACCGCAGTATGGCGGATTGCACCATTAGTATAAACCGCGATGTCGGTTGTACCGCCACCGATATCGATGACGCACACGCCCAAATCTTTTTCGTCTTCAGTCAAAACGGCGTGACCGCTTGCCAAAGGCTGAAGCATGATTTGATCCATTTGCAGACCGCAACGTTGGATACATTTTTGGATATTTTGCAAAGCAGTGTTCGCACCGGTGATGATGTGTACACGTGTATCCAAACGCACGCCGCTCATGCCGATAGGCTCTTTCACACCGGGTTGGTTGTCGATGATGTACTCTTGAACCACAGTATGCAAGATGTTGTGATCAGGCGGAATATTGATGGCTTTGGCAGTTTCGATGGCACGATCGATATCGGCTTGCGATACTTCACCATCTTTAATTTTGACCACGCCTTGTGAATTCAGGCTGCGGATATGGTTACCGGCAATACCGGTAACAACGTGGGAAATTTTGGTATCTGCCATCAACTCGGCATCTTCTACCGCCTGACGAATGGCTTGCGCGGTAGCGTCGATATTGGTCACCATACCTGCACGCAGGCCGCGTGAAGGGCTTTGGCCCAAGCCGACAATGTGGATTTCATTATCTTCCCGAATCTCGCCGATTAAGGCGATGACCTTGGACGTACCAATGTCTAAGGCACTGATATATTTATTTTGTTGTTGTTCCATAATTGCTCGTTCGCTATGTTGTCTGACTGACGGTTTGATTATTTTTGAAACAAGATTGCTTCACGTCTAATCGGCTATTCACTGTCGGAAGGGTTTTCAGACGGCCTGTAACGGACTGAAAAACCATCCTTATAACGCATATCGACATACTCGATACGACTTTGTTTTTTACGCAGCAGCGACGGCCAAATCTGGGCAAACTGCTGCAAACGTTTGATTTCGTTTTCACGCCCCAAGCGCACGCTAATGCCGTTGTTCAATACAAGCAACCATGCCGATCGCGGCGTGTAGATCAATTCTTTGATGGTCAGTTTCAACGGACTCAAAATACCGGAAAAGTCCGCATAATGTTTGACCATGTCTTTGCCTGTCCCCTGCTGCCCTTCAAATATAGGCAGGTCCTGTTTCAGGCTTGCGACAAACACATTGCCCTTACTGTCCACCAAGCCGCCAGCGCGCCAGTGTGCAACCGGCACACGCTCGGTCAGGATAATTTCCACGGTTTCCGGAAAACGGCGGCGTACCATTGCCGAGTCAATCCAAGGCAATTCCTGAAAAGCGGCCTGCGCCGAATCAATATCGGCGCGGAACATATTACCCCTGATATGCTCTCGTGCAACGGTTTGCAATTCTTTGCCGGAAGCATATTTCAGCTTACCCTGAATGGCAATCTGTTTCACAGGGAAATATTTGGAATTGTAAAGCCAAGCTATGCCAGAACCTATCAGCAGAAAGGCCATCAGCAACAATAGCCGGCGGGTCAGCCGACCCAGTGCGCCTGCATCATCCCACATGAGCGGTCTTCAAAATCTCAATACATAAATCAGCAAAATCTACGCCGGTATGGGCTGCAGATTTTGGCACCAAACTGTGGCTGGTCATACCGGGCAAGGTATTGATTTCCAAAAGATACAGCTTACCGTCCGTATCTTTCAGGAAGTCCACGCGCGAACAGCCGTCCGCACCAATCGCCTGAGCGCCACGCACGGCCAGTTCGCGCATCAGGTTTTCCTCCGCCTCGCTCAAATCTTCCGACGGGCATTGATAAACTGTATCGTCGCGGTTGTATTTGGCTTCGTAATCGTAAAACTCGGTAGCCGGAATAATATGAATGCTCGGCAGGCCTTTGCCGTTCAATACCGGGCAAGAATACTCGCCGCCGCCGATAAAGCGTTCGGCAATAATTTCGCCCTGCAAATGTTTCAATTCTTCGTAAACGCTTTTCAGACGGCCTTTTTCTTTGACTTTTACCACACCGACGCTGCTGCCTTCCGCGGCGGGTTTCACAAACATCGGCAGGCCCAATTTTTCTTCAACGGCATCAAAGTCGCTGTCGTCATGCAATACGGCAAACTCAGGAACAGGCAAGCCCACAGCCTGCCAAATCAGTTTGCAGCGGTATTTGTCCATACCCAGCGCTGAAGCTGCCACCCCGCTGCCGGTATAAGGAATACCCATCAGTTCCAACGCGCCTTGAATCGCGCCATCTTCGCCGAAAGTACCGTGCAGAATATTGAAGGCCGTCTGAAAACCTTGTGTTTTCAATTCAGACAACGGAGTTTCTTTGGGGTCGAACGCATGGGCATCGACGCCTTTGCTTTTCAAGGCAGCCAAAATAGCGGCGCCGCTGTCCAGAGAAACTTCGCGCTCGCTAGAGAAGCCGCCCATCAACACGGCCACTTTGCCAAAATTCTGCATAATTTCCACTTTCTTAAATACTGATACAGGCCGTCTGAATATTGTTCAGACGACCTATCTGCCCTCAAAGACCAATATGCCCGTTTATTATGATTGTTTCGACAATTCCACCAATGCAGACGGAACGCGGTTGATGCTGCCGGCACCCATATTCAACACAACATCGCCGTCCTGCAAAACATTCAGCAGCATTTGCGGCAAGTCGGCAACGTTTTCGCAGTAAATCGGCTCAAGTTTGCCCAATACGCGTATGGCGCGCGCTAAGGCGCGGGAGTCGGCCGCGGCAATCGGCTCTTCGCCTGCTGCATAAACTTCGGTCAACACCAAAGCATCAACGGTATTGAGGACTTTGGTAAAGTCTTCAAACAAATCGCGTGTACGGGTATAGCGGTGCGGTTGGAAAGCCAAGACCAAGCGTTTTTCAGGATATGCGCCGCGTGCGGCGGCCAGAGTTGCCGCCATTTCGACAGGATGGTGGCCATAATCGTCCACCAGCAGCGCGGTTCCGCCGTTTGGCAATTTGATGTCGCCATATTTTTGGAAACGGCGGCCGACACCTTCAAAGCCGAGCAAACCTTTTTGAATGGCTTCAACCGATGCGCCAACTTCCAGCGCAACGCCGATAGCCGCCAACGCATTGAGGACGTTGTGGCGACCGGGCATATTCAAAACAACTTCAAACGGTTCTTGCTCATGTCCTTTCATTTGAACATGAACGGTAAATTTCATTTGCGCGCCAACGTTTTCAATATCGGTCGCGTAGATATCGGCAGTATCATCCAAGCCGTAAGTGGCGTAAGGCTTGCTCACTTTGGGCAAAATCGCGCGGACGTGTTCGCTGTCGATACACAAAAAGGCTTTGCCGTAAAACGGCATACGGTGGATGAAATCCACAAACGCCTGATGCAACTTCTCAACGCTGTGGCCGTAAGTGTCCATATGGTCTTCATCGATATTGGTCACGACGGACATAATCGGCGTCAGATACAGAAAAGAAGCATCGGATTCGTCGGCTTCTGCGACGATGTATTCGCCTTTACCCAAACGGGCGTTGGTCCCTGCGGCGTTGAGTTTGCCGCCGATAACGAAAGTCGGGTCAAGACCTGCCGCGCCGAGAATAGAAGCGGTCAGGCTGGTGGTTGTGGTTTTGCCGTGCGTACCGGCAATGGCGATACCATCGCGGAAGCGCATCAATTCTGCCAACATCAACGCGCGCGGAATGACGGGAATCTGCTGTTCCAACGCGGCAACAACTTCAGGATTGTCTTTTTTAACGGCAGTAGAGGTAACAACCACGTCGGCGCCATTGACGTGTTCGGCAGTATGACCTGGGTAAACTTGGATGCCGAGAGCGCTCAAATGCTCAGTAACGGCATTACGCGCCTGATCCGAACCGGAAACTTTAAAGCCCAAATTGTGTAAAACTTCGGCAATACCGCTCATGCCGACGCCGCCGATTCCGACAAAATGGATGTTGGTCACTCGATTTTTCATCATAACGTTGCGTTCCGGTTGGTTTTTAGTGCGTAAAGGCGTTATTTTAAAGGGCTATCCGCTTCTGCGCTATGCTTTTATTGTAAAGGAATTTTAACAAAAGCAATAAAGGCCGTCTGAAACGCCGTTAATCAACTTTTCAGACGGCCTTGAATCGAAGTCTGCCTGCTTATTCGGTACAAGAGATGGCAATTTCCGCCACATCGTCCGCACTGTGCGGCAACGCCAAGGTACGGGCATTTTTCGCCCATTTCAGGCATTTTTCACGGTTTAATCCGCCGAGGATTTCGGCCAGTTTTTCTGCCGTCAGTTGAGTTTGCGGCAGCAGCAAACCAGCTTCAGCCTGCACCATAAAGCGCGCATTGGCTGTTTGATGGTCGTCCACTGCGTGCGGATACGGCACCAGCAATGCACCCAAACCGGCAGCCGTCAGCTCGGCAATCGTCAGCGCACCGGCACGGCAAATCACCAAATCGGCATCACGGTAAGCGGATACCATATCGGTAATAAATTCGACGCACTCGGCTTGCACACCCAACGCATCGTAATCCGCCTGCAGGTTGCCCAATTTATTGCGGCCGGATTGATGATACATTTGCGGACGAGCCGCTTCAGGCAACAATGCCAAAGCTTGCGGAACGGTTTTGTTCAACACATCCGCACCCAAACTGCCGCCCACCACCAAAACTTTCAGACGGCCTTGACGGTTTTCAAAGCGTTCTTCGGGAACAGGCAATGCCGCAATATCGGCACGGACAGGATTACCCACCAAGCCGCCTTCATGTTGAAAGGCTTTGGGGAAAGCGTACAAGACACGTTTTGCCCAACGCGACAATTGGCGGTTGGACAAACCGGCTACGGCGTTTTGCTCGTGAATCACAATCGGCACACCGGAAATTTTTGCCGCTAAGCCGCCGGGGAAAGTAACGAAACCGCCAAAACCGATAACACACTCGACACGGTGTTTCTTAATAATCTGCTGAGCCGCACGGACGGTTTTATACAGTGTAAACGGCAACATCAGCTTGCGCTTGATGCCGTTGCCGCGGATGCCTTTAATCGCCAGCGTTTCCAAGCGTATGCCGTATTGCGGCACAATGCGCTCTTCCATCGAATCCTGACTGCCCAGCCAAATCACATGATGGCCGCGCTTTTGCAGCGACTCGGCAACCGCCAATGCAGGGAAAATATGACCGCCCGTACCGCCGGCCATCAGCATAAAAGTTTTACCGCTCATGGTTTTACTCCACCGAATAACCGCGCATTTTTTGGCGGTTTTCATAATCAATGCGCAATAACAAAGTAATGCACACCAGCATGATAAAGACAGCCGAACCGCCGTAAGACATAAACGGCAAAGTCAGGCCTTTAGTGGGCAGGATACCGATGTTTACACCGATATTGAAGAAACTTTGAATACCAATCCAAATGCCGATGCCGTTGGCGATGTACGCGCTGAACATCAAGCCCGAATCACGCGCCTGCTTGCCGATGGAAAACGCGCGCCATACCAGCCAGCCGTAGCAGAACACCAAAACCAGCATTCCTAAAAAGCCGAATTCTTCGCCGATGACGGCAAAAATAAAGTCCGTATGCGCTTCAGGCAGGTAGAAACGTTTTTCCAAACTTGCGCCCAAGCCCTCGCCAAACCAGCCGCCGCGCGCAATCGCCATCAAGGAATGCGTCAGCTGATAGCCTTTACCCAAAGGATCGCTCCAAGGGTCCAAAAACGCCGCCACACGCGCCATACGGTAAGGTGCGGCTAAAATCAACAATCCCATACCGCTCACAACGGTCGCCACCAATACGGCAAAATACTTCCACGGAAAACCTGCCAAAAACAGCATACCCATGGTAATCACGACAATCACGACAAACGAGCCAAAGTCCGGCTGACCCATAATCAAAACCAAACCGACCGCCACCAACATAATCGGCAGAATCAAGGTCTTAAACTTGCGGAAGCGTTCCTTTACCCTTACCCAAGCTTCACTTTTAAAAGGGCTGCACACCAAATCGCCAATACCGGTAAACAAAGACGACCAACCCAAAGAATCCAAATCGCGTAACATTTCTTCACGGCGCGTAAACAGGCTGGACAAGTACAAGACCGTCGCCAATTTGAAAAATTCAGTCGGTTGCAAATTGAGCGGCCCGATATGAATCCAGCGCGTCGCACCGTTAATCTCACGGCCGACAAACAAAACCAGCAACAACAGCAAACCTGAAACAGCAAAATAAAACGGAATAATCCGCCGCCAGAAGCTCATCTTCAGCAGGAAAAGCGGCAAGCATATGGCCACCGTAAACAGGATAAACATTGCCTGCTTAGACACAAAAGAAAACTGGCTGCCCCCTTCCGATGCCGCATACGCAATAGAAGCCGAATAAATCATAATCAGGCTGAAGACCGTCATTAAGACGACCATCCACAAGAGAGAAACATCAAACTTCCGACCATCGCGCGCAATCGGCCGGTCAAGCATTTTGGAAAGACTAATCATGAAAACATCCGTAACGGCTTGAATAAAATATTCAGACGGCCTACAAATGGGCAAGAGGCCGTCTGAAAAAATGAATTAACGTTATTTTAAAGGTTTATTTCCAAACCAACAATTCAGAATCTACGGTTCAAAAAAGAGAAAGCGTGTTGACCTATCCTTAGGAAGGATTGGCGGCTTATTTTAGATAAAAATCCCAGTATCAAGTCCCCTGCCCTACCGAGCTTTTCAGACGGCCTGACAAGCAATCGACTACCCGTTCCAACCTGCCCCATCACTTCAACAGGCATAAAACCTACGGCAGAATCTCAATTTCCGCATTGTGTTTCACGCTGCGGTAGAGTTCGTCGACTTCTTCGTCCGTGACCGCTATGCAGCCGTTGGTCCAGTCTTTTTGCAGGTGTTTTTTGCCGATAAAACCCCAGCCGTTTTTCATGCCGTGGATTTTAATCAGCCCACCCGGGCTTTTGCCTTGTGCCGCCGCGTAGGCTTTGTCGGCTTCGTTGGGGTAGGAAACGCCGAGGTTTTTGTGGTAGCCGCTATTGGGATTACGTTCATTGATGCGGTATTTCCCTTCGGGCGTTTTGCCGTCGCCTTCAAACTGTTTATGCCCGACCGGTTGCTTGCCCAACGAAATAGGATAGGTTTTCAGCAACCTGCCTTGCGAGTACGCCGACATGGTGCGCTTGCTTTTATGTACGACCAATCTGTCGATAACCGCATCTTCAGGCAACGGCGCTTCGCTTGGCATGGTAACGGTTGTCGTGGAACGAATCGGCGCGGCAAACCAAAACACCAAAGCGGCGACAGCCGAAAGCACGACTGCCAACAAGCCGATTTTCAACCCGACTTTCATCTTTCAGACGGCCTTACAAAGCTTTGAACGCTTCGATAAACACTTCCGAACGGTGCGCATAGCCTTTGAACATATCAAAGCTCGCACAAGCCGGGCTGAGCAGCACGATATCGCCCGCTTCGGCTTGGGCATATGCCGTCTGAACCGCTTCTTCCAAAGTGGCGCAGTCGGTCATATTCAGACCGCAGCCGTCCAAATCGCGTCGGATTTGCGGCGCATCGACGCCGATCAGGAACACGCCTTTTGCCTTGCCGGCAAGCGCGTCGCGCAGGGGCGTGAAGTCCTGCCCTTTGCCCATACCGCCCAAAATCACGAAGAGCGGATTTTGCAAACCGGCAATCGCGGCGGCGGTCGCGCCGACGTTCGTGCCTTTGCTGTCGTCAATGAACACCACGCCGTTTTTCTCGCCGATTTTTTCCACGCGGTGCGGCAGGCCTTGGAAGGTTTTAACGTGTTCGAGCAACTCGTCTCGTGGCAAACCGATAGCCTCACACAAAGCCACGGCAGCCATGACGTTAGCGGCGTTGTGCAAGCCTTGCAGCGGGATGTCTTGCGTGGCAATCAAATCTTCATTGCCTTGTTTCAAAGTGCCCGTCTCGCGTTCCAACCAAAAATCAGCTTCGTGTTCCAACGAAAACCATTTCACCTCGCGCCCGGCACGCTTCATCGCGCGGCAGAATGCATCGTCTGCATTCAAAACCTGCACGCCATCGCCACGGAAAATCTTATCCTTGGTATGCGCGTAGTCGAGCAAGTCGTCGTAGCGGTCGAGATGGTCTTCGGAAATGTTCAATACCGTCGCCGCGGTCGGGCGCAGGCTTTCAGTATTTTCTAGTTGGAAGCTGGAAAGCTCCAACACCCACACGTCCGCCTTTTTGCCTTCACGCTGCAATTCCGCCTCCAAAACCGGCGTGCCGATATTGCCCGCGATAACGGTATCCAGTCCGCACTTGATGCAGAGATAGCCGACCAGGCTCGTTACCGTGGTTTTGCCGTTGCTGCCGGTAATCGCAATCACCTTGTCGCCGCGACGGTTCACAATGTCCGCCAGCAATTCGATGTCGCCCAACACGCGCCCACCGTTTTGCTTGAACGCCTCAATATCCGGCTGACGCTCGCTGATGCCGGGACTGAGCGCCAGAATATCGAAACCGTTGTCCAATGCATCTTTCAGACGACCCGTGTAAAACACCAGCCCGTCAAACATCTTACCAATTTGCGACACGCGCTCGGCTTTCAGCTCCGCATCATAAGCGGCAACCTCCGCGCCGTTTTTGCGCAGATAGGCAATCATGGAAATACCCGTGCCGCCAAGTCCGGCGACGAGGATTTTTTTGTTTTGGAAAGTCATTTTGGTTTTGTCCTAAAACAAATCATATTGGGCAAGAGGGATGTCCGCCCCCTGCCCAAGCCGCTTTCAGACGGCATCGCGGGCTGTTCAATAACCCGCCTTCAGGAGTTGGTAATTATGACAGCCGTCTTGGTGTCCGTTTTGACACGCCTTACCAAACCATTCTTGAGCGAGCGCAAGGTCTTGGCGCACACCGCGTCCTTCGGCATACATCACACCCAAATTGAATTGGGCACCAGCATGCCCTTGTTCTGCAGCCCTACGACACCACTGCACCGCCTGTGTATAGTCTTGACGGACTCCTTGCCCGTTGGCATACATCAGACCCAAATTAACTTGGGCATCGGCATCCCCTTGTTCTGCCGCCTTACGAAACCACTGCACTGCCTGTGCATCGTCTTGACGGACGCCTTGCCCATCGGCATACATCACGCCCAAATTGAATTGGGCTTTTGCATCCCCTTGTTCTGCCGCCTTGCGATACCACTGCGCCGCCTGTGTATAGTCTTGACGGACGCCTTGCCCTTGTGCATACCCATTGCCCAAATCGGTTTGGGCTTGGACTAATCCCTGCTCCGCTGCCTTACGATACCATCTGAACGCTTCGGCATAGTCTTGACGGACGCCTTCACCTTTGTAATACATCAGACCCAAATTACTTTGGGCTTGGGCATCCCCTTGTTCTGCAGCCTGCCGATACCACTGCACTGCCTGTGCATCGTCTTGAGGGACGCCTTGCCCGATGGCATACATCACGCCCAAATTATATTGGGCATCGACATTCCCTTGCTTCGCAGCTTGAAGCGTTTTCTGAAAATTCGGTACGTCATCCGCCCACACCGCTTGGTTCAAGCCCAAGGCAATCAGGGCGGCTGCAAGCCATTTGACTGTCTGTTTCATGGTTTTACTCCTGTTTCGGTATAAGGCGGGTTTCAGTCGCCGTTAACGATAGGACGGGGCAGATTGCCGCCGCAGGTTTATTGCGCGTTTAAATGCCGTCTGAAAGGTGTTCAGACGGCATAGATTTAGCGGATTTTGAGGGTACTCAAGCCGATTAACACCAAGACGATGGTGATAATCCAGAAACGGACGACGACTTGGGTTTCTTTCCAGCCTTTTTGTTCGTAATGATGATGAATCGGCGCCATCAGGAAGATGCGTTTTTTGGTGCGTTTGTACCAACCGACTTGCAACATAACGGAAATGGCTTCAACAACAAACAGGCCGCCCATGATGACGAGGACAAATTCTTGGCGGATGATGACGGCAACGGTACCGAGCGCCGCACCAAGCGCGAGCGCGCCGACGTCGCCCATAAAGACTTGTGCCGGATAGGCGTTAAACCACAAAAAGCCGAGGCACGCACCACACATGGCGGTACAGAAAATCACCACTTCGTTTGCGCCGGCAACGTAAGGCAATTGCAGGTATTGGGCAAATTGGGAGTGTCCACTGGCATAAGCAAAGATGGCAAGGCCGGCGGCGACAAGTACAACGGGGAATGCGGCCAAGCCGTCCAAACCGTCGGTCAGGTTAACGGCATTGGATGTGCCGACGATGGTCAGGTAGGACAATACCAAGAAGCCGACTACACCAAGCGGCAAGGCAACTTGTTTGAAGAAGGGAACAATCAGGATATTGTTGGCGGAATTTGTAGCAAGGTAGAACAATGCCAAACCGGCGATAATGGCAACGCTGGACTGCCACACCATTTTAAATTTGGCAGACACGCCGTTAGGATCTTTATAAACCACTTTGCGCCAGTCATCGTAAAAACCGAGTGCGCCGGTAGCAAGCAAGACTCCTAAGAGAATCCAGATATAAGGATTTGCCCAGTTGCCCCACAAGATTGTGGACACGGTAATGGCGGTTAAAATCAGCGAGCCGCCCATGGTTGGCGTACCGTTTTTGATCAGGTGGGTTTGAGGGCCGTCGGTACGGACGGCTTGGCCGACTTTAAGCGCAGTCAGCTTGCGGATGGTCCACGGACCCAACAATAATGAAAATACCAGCGCAGTCAGCGCGGCCATTACGGCACGAAATGTGGTGTATTGAAAAATATTCAGACCGGTTAACCAGTTACTGAAATGTGCGAGCCATAAAAACATGGGGCTTCCTTTTTTGTTTTTGTTGTTACAGCGGGCTTATTGCCCAATTAAAAATAAATCGGTATGCCATCTGAAATTGCAGACGGCCTTGTTGAGTAAGATTATTTCTCTACCACGCAAATCGGATAGTTTCCAGGATTCTTTCCGCCGCCCAAATCCAAGCAGGTATCTTCATAAATAAATGCCTGTACTTTCATTCCGGCATAAAACGCGGCAATCAGCAAACCAGCCAATAGTAAAATCTTTTTCATATTTCAGACGGCCTTCTTAAGTTTTATTTTCTTGAGTCTGAAAATAATCCTTGGGATGTAAGCAAAACAAGCTGTAACAAATTGCAGCGCGAATAATGACATCCAACAATGGAAACCCGATTCTAGGGGAAACCAAATAACCGACCATATTGTAGACGATATACAGTATACAGCCATACAGCCATAACCTACGCGCCCAATCCTTACCTCTCCATAATCCAACAGCACTAACCAGCATCAATATCACTTGCACAAGCAAATGAAAATTTCCTAACCAAAATTCAAACCAACCCCAACGTCCTCTTGTGCTTTCGTATGCTTCGCTTATTGTCTCAAATCCTACATCTTTGATGTACTGCCACACTACAACCGGCCATAACACTGCTGCCACTACCATCATCCCAACGATAACCTGCAACAGTATAGGCCGTTTCCTTTTCTGTTCCATTTTCAGACAACCTCTTTATCCGTCAGTGCCTCGACCACTTCTTCCATCTTCATAAAGCGCGAGCCTTTGACCAATACAGTAGCGCGTTCAGGCAAGTCGTGGCTCAACACTTGGATCAGCGGATCTTTGTCAGCAAACCACAAACCTTCCACGCCAAATGTTTCTGCCGCTTCAACGCTGTTGTCGCCGACAAAATACGCGGCCTCGATGCCTTTATCCCGTGCATACGCGCCAACTTCGGCGTGCATGGCGGCGGCTTCGTCCTCGCCCAATTCGCCCATGTCACCCATCACAAAAATACGCGGCGCAGGCATAGCGGCGAGCACATCAATGGCAGCTTTCATGCTGTCGGGGTTGGCATTATAAGTATCGTCAATCAAAGTCGCGCCTTTAATGCCTTGCTTGATATTCAGACGGCCTTTGATATTACTGAAATTTTTCAGGCCGTCTAAAACTTCGGCAAGGCTCAAACCTGCCGCCAAAGCCAGAGCCGCCGCTGCTACGGCATTATGCACATTGTGACGGCCGGGGACCGGCAGTACCACGGCAACACGTTCATTGCCACGCACCAAATCAAACGCACAAGACAACGGTTTCAACTCAATATTTTCTGCATGGACATCACCACTGGTAACGCCGAAAGTCTGAGCGTTCAATTGCGCAGTAGCAGCTTCAAATGTAGCGATATTGGCATCTTCGCACGGAATCAGCGCAATGCCGTCTGCAAGCAAACCTTCGTAGATTTCACTTTTGGCTTTGGCAATATCGCCGACACCATCAAAACCGCAACCGACATGCGCGCGCAAGGCATTATTGACCAAAGCAACATTCGGACCGGCGATTCGGGTCAGCAAAGACAATTCGCCAAAATGGTTCATACCCATTTCAATGACGGCATAGCGGTGTTTTTCGTTCAATTTCAGCAAAGTCAGCGGCAGGCCGATATGATTGTTGAAATTACCGGCAGTCGCCAACACAGCTTCATTACCGAATCGATGACGCAATACGCCAGCCAACATCTCTTTAACCGTCGTTTTTCCGGAAGAGCCGGTAATGCCGAAGACAAACGGATTCACATTTTCACGCCACGCCTTCGCCAGTTTTTGCAAAGCCACAAGCGTATCGTCAACCTTCAACGCGCCTTTCAAAGCCGCGCAATCTTCGCGCGAAACCACAACCGCCGTTGCCCCCGCTGCCAACACATCTTCAACAAAGTCATGCGCGTCAAAGCGCTCGCCGGCAAGCGCAAAAAATACGTCGCCGTCCTGAATATCGCGGCTGTCTGTAACAATACGCGAAACGGGTTGATTTTCAGACGGCATCGTAAGGCCGAGGGTCTGACAAATAAAATTAAGGTCTAGTGGTTTCATAGTTTTTTTAATTAATAATAAAATGGCTGTTTACTTATCTGAAAATCGATGTTGAATAACCCGATAACCATTATTTCCAACCTTTCCTGTTTTTGCACACAGACTATCTCCGCAACGAACAATATCCGAACTATTAATCCGATTCAGCATATCTGCCTCCAATTTCTTTTGAGAGATAATGTTCGAATAGAAGAAAACCAATGCAATACCACCGAGAACTAACATAGTTAAAGTAAGTGCCATACCCAATACAGTCATTCTAAATATTTTTTGGTTTTCACTTTTAACTGCGCATAAATAAGTATTAAATTCACGCACCTGCTCAACCATCTGTTTCCGTGCATCATCCATATTTTGAGTGTATGCCTTTACTTGGGTAGAAGCGTGATGAAGGATATCATCCCTGACCATATCAACTATCATTTTTCGCTGCTGATTTAAAGAACTATCTAGTTCTTTTTGAATATTATCTACAATTTTCCCACTATTCTCTTTATATTTTTCCATAACCATGACCATATCAATCATCAGGTTTTGTATTTGCTCTGAAGCTCTATCAAGCTCATTCATTATTAATCTCACATGTCAATCCAAACTCCCTATGGATAAACTTCCATAGGGAGACTAAATTACCAATATTCATACAAAAACTATACAGAACGGGAAAAATTCCGCTGTTGTTCTTCTTGTTGCAGCGTATTTCTGCTTTCACGTTCAGTCAATTCTTGCAATTTTGTTTGTTCGATGATACGTCCTTGGATTTTCTCGCTAAAACCAGCAACTTCTTCCTGATTATTTGCTAGAAGCTTTTTGGCATATGAACCGTCAGTATCACTTAGCAAACCTTGAAGCATGGAACGGGTTTCTTCATATTTGGATTGTGAGGTATTAGTATCCTTCTCAGGAAGATTAAGCTTATCATCTTGATGATCTTTACGACCATATCCTTGATTATTATATTTTTCTTGAAGACCATCTGCCCTTTTTATCCACATATTGGCAAATTGTTCAGCAGTCATACTCGTTTTCCCACCATTTTGCTTAACTGAATTTTCTGCTTTTTTTCGCGACATAACAGTAGCCAGTGCATCCACCACATTGTCTTTTGGATGAGATAATAGCGCAGTTGCACCAGTCCATCCCTGCTGATGTCCTAGATAATATTCACCAGCAGTTAATTCACGTCCTAATTTTGCTCGCAATTGTGTAGAATTCCTTGCATGATGTTGCCTAACCGCAAGAAATGATTTTTCCAAATCCATAGTTTCATCTCTTGTTACACCATAATCTTTATAAAATTGAGGCATAATTTGAAAATGTCCAGTAGCTCCTGAACTTGCTTTCATATTTGTACCACTTGTACTTTCAATTTCATATATAGCCAGCCATTTAGCAGGATCCTCATTATATTTTAAGGATAAGTTATACAATTTCTTTTGATTTGCATTTAAATTAGCCATCTCAAAACTCCATAATAATTAATAGATTAATTTCCAATTAAGCTCTTTACTGTTTCTTTTACAAAAATATTCCAAGATTGCGAATATTTTTTATCCTTCTTAATTTCAACATCAGAAGGTCGATAAAAATATTCTGCATATGCCTGCGAACGTTGCAATTTACATATAGTAATCCAATTCAATTTTTGTGCTGGAGGAACACTTGCTCCTTGAAACTCATCACAATGTTGAATCTGCTGCTTGAGAAATAATTGATCTTTCCTGATTTCCTCTTTCAACAGCTGGTTATCTGCCCGAGCTAAACTCAAGTTGACATAACGGTTTCCTACATGAAGAAAACCATCTGCTGCCTCGCCATAGCATACATTGACATAATCGTTCCCACTGCCTTGCTCGGGAGATAGCAAGCATTTCTCCAGCTTCCCTGCAATATCTTTTTTAATTTGCGGCAGCGTATCAGCAATAACAGCCATCTTTCCTTTAGCATAAACATCAGTTATCGCACATACAGCAATCAAGCTCAAAACCATTATTTTCTTCATAATATTACCTCTCATATAATTTTCAAATTGAATCAATTCAATAAATGTATTACCCACATACAATCCAAAACCATAACTTTCTCCTTTCAACTTAACATTTCTCTGATGATGACTCACATACCTCAGTCTCTTTTCTCACTAGCTTAACTGCATCATTATGTAATTTATATGTAAATTTATTATATTCACAGCATCCACTTGTTTTACCTACCGTTAAAATATTGCCATTTACCCTGAATAAAGAATTTGTACCAATGGTTAATTGAGAAAGCGGTCGGTTATAAATGAATTTTCCTTTCCGATATAAATAGATGTTATATGACGGACCACCGTAAGCACCTTTTTTTCCTGTTTGAATAATTAAATCATTGACACCATCTCCGTTAATATCTGAGAAAACAATAGAATATTTATCATCTGCATATTTATCATCTAATTTTCCATTATAAACAGCATAATCCAAATTTATCCAAGCAGTATGCAATTTTAAAGTTTGCTTGATTGGCAGGATTTTGATAGATGTGTTTTTACATTCATATAACTTTTCCAAGAATGCGTTACATTGATTAGAAGAAAATCTAATATCCATCCCGTTGGATTTAAATGATTCATCATTAAGAAATATAGCCTTTTGAAGAAGCTTGCAACATTGCAGTTCCACTTACAGCTAACAATAAAAATTTCTTTAAGGTCATACTACACTCCTGTTTAGATTTTCATTTGCTATATAATTCGCTTACTAATGAATCAGGATTAAACTGATCAAAACGAATCTTCTTAAGACTTTTAGGATATTTTTTCAAGTCTGTTACCACATCAACTATTCCAGTATTTGGGTTATTGACGGTCTGTGTATTTTCCATCTCTGTCAAATACCACTGCCCATTCTTGAATTTACGGAAAGTATAGGTACTATTATGAGAAGTCCCTGCATGTATTTCTTGATAAATGCTAAACTGATTTTTTTGGAATTTGAAAAAATCTTCGCTGGAAAAAAGGTGTTTGGGAGTTTTGGAATATAAAAATATCTTATTATTTTCTGCTACTTTTATAAGCCGTCCATTCTTATTCTTTTCCAAAATAGAAAGAACAAGATTATTCTTTGCAGTTAGTGATTTTATTTTTTCAGGCTTAGTTATTAACAAAGCATCTGTATCCCCATCTCCATCCAAATCATGATACACATAAGCCCATAAATCATCATGTCCAACAAATACTGATAATTCTTTTGGTATGTTTTGTTGCTCTGGCGTAGAAATTTCAGTAGCTAATGCATGACAAAAAAACCATTTAAAGCAAAAAAAGCTGTTAATTTAAGAAATTTCATAGCCAAACTCCATTTAAAACAAAAAATAATTACAAAACAAAACCATAGAAAAACGCACAAAACAATCTAAAAAAATCCCATATCGAATTTAGACAGCCTATCTGCTCCGATGAATCAGTGGATACGGATTCACCGCGCCGCTGGGCAGATACATATATTGCCATCTTAGTTAATTAATTCTTCTTAACGAAATGATATATCTAGATTTTGAATATTTCAGATCAACACTTCCAATGACTTGGACGCGTCAAACTGAACTGAAAAAGTGTATATAACGGGGACATAAAGGGTTCAGAATCAAAATTTGCATCCGCATTCACATAAATAACCGCCCTGTCTTTAAAACTGATTTGATAGGCTTTTTCCGTTTGTATAAATTCGCTTCTACAACCCACTAACTCTTTAACCACATCCTTACCTAAATTGGCTTCCAAAATTTTTTTAAATTTCTGATTTGGCTCTGAATCTGACAAATTAATTGAATCGATATAGCCATTCCTACCAGATATGGTTATTTCACTATCCTTTAAAATTTTTAGCTTTATCTTACTGGAGTTATACATATTCTTCTCTTTTTTATGTTGCCATACTGCCATTTCATACCTTTAATATTATATCGTTCCGCTTCAGTGCCTACTTCAGGCTGTTGTGTGTCTGAAAAAATCAACAATAATTCTTTAAGCTGCATATTCCTCTGAGAGGCTGGAACATTGCTGGGTTTAGCAGAAATATCTATAGAAAATACGATACAAAGCAAACCTAATAATACTCTTCCATTCATTTTTAACTCCTAAAATCAAAAACTTAACGATTATTCATCAAATCTTATTAAAAAATAAATTAACAAGCAAAATATAAGACAATCTAAAAGACTATCTTCAATTCAGACGGTCTATCTGTTCTGATTAATCAGCGGATACGGATTTACCGCGCCGTTCGGCAGATACACGCCGTAATGCAGGTGGGCCGGTGTGGTTCTGGCGTTGCCGGTTTTACCGACATAGCCGATGACCTGTCCTTCTTTTACTCGTTCATACAGGCGGATACGGGCAAATTTATTCAGGTGGGCATAGTAATGCCACGCACCCGGCCCTTGAATACCGATAACTTTACCGCCCAATCGGTTGCGCCCGATTTTGGTCACGATGCCGGGCGTGGTACTGCGTATCGGCGTGTTTTTCTTAGCAAAAATATCCACACCTTCATGCCTGCGCCCCTGACTGCGCGCTGCGCCCCAAGTGTCGTCAAAACGTTTGCCTTTCACAGGATTCGGCAGGCTTTGCTCGGCCGGAGGCTGTTGCGCCCTCAACTGCTCGATTTCGGCAGTAGGACGCGGAAGTTGTTTGGTTGTACAGCCTGCGAATAAAACTACGGCTGCACTGATTAATAAGGTTTTTGTCGGCATTTTCAGCATCAAATCGGTCTCCTTGTTGTTCAGACGGCCTTTCTAAAAAAACCTTATGAAACAAACAACTGTGATGGGTTTAATGGCTGACGTGCCGTAATGCGTGTGTCGTATTGCTTTTATTGTATATGTTTAAATCTTTTTCAGACGGCCTTAAGGTTTCGGGCCGTCTGAACATTTGCGATATGGTCTATCCGCGCTCTGCCAATGCTTTTTCTGCGATTTCAAAATCGGAGAAATGGTGCTTCACGCCTTGTACATCCTGATAGTTTTCATGCCCTTTACCGGCAATTAGAATGATGTCGTTCGCGGCAGCCTGCTCAACCGCATAACGGATAGCAACGGCGCGATCAACTTCGACGCGTTCAGGATTAGGTACGGCAGGCAAAATATCGTTGATGATGTCTTGTGGATTTTCCAAGCGCGGGTTATCGCTGGTTACGACAACTTTATCGGCACCCTGAACTGCTGCCGCACCCATCAATGGGCGTTTGCCGCGGTCTCGGTTGCCGCCACAGCCGAAGACACACCACAAAGCCGCGCCCTGCGGTTTGATTTCCTGCAAGGTGGAGAGTGCTTTTTCCAATGCGTCGGGCGTGTGGGCGTAATCGACGACGACCAAGGGCTTTCCGCTGTTCATGATGCAATCCATGCGGCCTGAAGCAGGATGGATTTTTGCCAATACATCCAAAACGTTATTGAGTGGATAACCGTTGGCACACAGCAAGGCAACGCAGGCGGCGAGATTTTGCGCGTTGAATCGTCCGAGCAGACGGGTACGGCATTTTCCTTCGCCCCATGGTGTTTGGAATATGGCTTCCATGCCGTCTGAAGAAGCGGTGAAATCGGTAATGCGGATATCGGCTTGCTCGCTGAAACCATAGCCATAAACGGCTAAATCGGGACAGTCTTTTTTCAGACGGCCTGCGAGTTCTGCACCGTATGCGTCATCGACATTGATGATGGCGTGTTGCAGACCACGCCAGTAGAACAGGCGCGATTTGATGGCACCGTAGGCTTCCATGGTACCATGATAGTCGAGGTGGTCGCGGGTGAGATTGGTGAAGATTGCACTGCAAAACGGCACGCCGTTGACGCGTGATTGGTCAAGGCCGTGGCTGGAAACTTCCATCGCGGCGGCTGTTGCGCCTTGCTGGCGGAAGCGGTAGAGCAGGGTTTGGACATCGACAGGGGCAGGCGTGGTATGCGTGGTCTCTTCCAATGCACCCCAAAAGCCGTTGCCGACTGTGCCGATAATAGTGGTTTTTTCGCCCAGAAGATCGGCGGCTTGCGCCAACCATTGTGTGATGGAGGTTTTACCGTTGGTACCGGTTACGCCCCAAACTTTAAGGCCGTCTGAAACATTGCCGTAAACCTGTGCCGCCAACATACCGGCGCGATGTTTCAGATCTTTAATGCCTTGATTGGGAACATTCCATTCGGGATTCCATGTAAATTTGCCGTCATCATCCCAAAAAACAAAGGTCGCACCGTTGGCAATGGCAGCAGGAATATAGCTGCGGCCGTCTGTATATTCGCCCTGACAGGCAACGAAAATGTCACCCTGTTTAATTTGTCGGCTGTCTGAATGCAACAAACGCCCTGCTGCGTTTTCACACAGCAGAGGCGGAAAGTTGGTTTCAGCCAAGGGGGTTAACTTGCTGAACATAAACAATATCTCTTTGATTGTTTGGATTATGACGGTACTTTGACAGTAGCAGTATTACTTAAAGGCTTGGTCGGGGAAACGCCCAAGATGTTCAAGCTTCCGCTCATGACTTCTTTGAATACGGGACCGGCAACCACGCCGCCGTAATAGCCGTTGGCAGTCGGTTCGTCGATGGTAACGGCCACAATCACGCGTGGATTTTTAGCCGGAGCAAAACCGATGAACGTACCGACGTGTTTATTGTCCACATAGCGGCCATTGACCAGTTTACGCGCCGTACCGGTTTTCGCACCTACGTCGAAACCATCGACAGCACCTGCGGTACCGGTACCGCCAGCTTCAGTAACAGAAACCATCAACTCGCGCACTTTTTTCGCAGTAGAGGCTTTGATGACGCGCTTGCCTTTAGGTGCAACCGCTTGTTTTTCAAAGCTGACCGGCAACAATTCGCCGTCATGAGTCAAAACAGTATAGGCACGCGCCAATTGCAACAGGCTTAATTGCAGGCCATAACCGAAAGACATGGTTGCCTGTTCGATTTTTTGCCATCTGCGCCAGCTTCTCAACAAACCTGCAGTCTCGCCAGGAAAGCCTGAATGCATGCGCACGCCCACACCTAAATCGTGATAGAAATCGTACATTTCTTTAGGCGTAAACATGGCAGAAAGTTTACTGGTACCGACGTTGGAAGATTTTTGCATAATGCCGCGCACATCCAAAGTAGGATAAACGTGGGTATCCTGCACGGTAGCCGGACCGATTTTGTAAGGCAGGGTATTGAACGTATCGGTTGCATCCACTTTGCCGGAATCCAATGCTTTGGCAATGGTAAACGGCTTCATGGCAGAACCGGGTTCAATCATGTCGGTTACGGCGCGGTTGCGGCGTTGTTCGCTATTGGCCTGACCCGGTTGATTCGGATCGTAAGCCGGGCTGTTGACCAAAGCCAAAATCTCGCCAGTTTGTGCATCCAATACCACAACTGTACCCGCTTTGGCTTTGTGATAAGCCACAGCCTTGTTCAACTCGTCATACGCCAGCGTTTGAATACGCTGATCCAAAGACAAAATCATGTCTTGGCCGTTTTTAGGCACGCTGTTGCGTGGAGAGTCGAGGCTGTCAACGATATTGCCTTTGTTGTCGCGCAATACGACTTTCGCACCATCTTCACCACGCAGGCTGTCTTCACGAGAAAGCTCCAAACCTTCCTGACCTTTGCCATCGATATTGGTAAAACCGATAACGTGCGCAAACAGATTGCCCATCGGGTAATGGCGTTTCAATTCTTTTTGGAATGCAATGCCTTTAATACCCAATGCCTTGATTTCTTCTGCTTTCTCGTAGCTAAGTTGACGTTTCAGATAGATAAAGCCTTTGTCTTTTTTAGACAATTTATTTTTCAAAACTTCAACAGGCACATCGGCAATGGCCGACAGCTTTTCTAATTGTTCTGCAGTCGGCATTTCTTCCATACCGGAAGGCATGGCATACAATGATTCTGTAGGCGCACTCAAAGCCAATGTAGCACCATTGCGGTCGGTAATCATACCGCGTGATGCCGGCAGCGGAAGCGTACGCACAAAACGTTGGTCGCCCTGATTTTTCAAAAATTCATGCTGACTGGTTTGCAGATAAACCCCGCGCACCAACAGACCGGTAAATGCCAGCGCAACAGCACCCAGCACCAAACCAATACGTCCGTTACTTGTCAGCGGTTTTTTTGTTTTTGTGGTTCCAGACAGCATTTGAGGTTTATATTCGTTCTTAATTAACATGTTGGACTTCTCATGACTTAGCTGCTCAGTGAGCTATTAATTCCCGTAAACACCTTGAAAACAAGGCTATATTCTTATTTTTTGCGTTCCAGCATAGCCGTATTATGCGCACCCGGCGGAAGCAGATGTTGCTTTTCGGCCGCCACTTTAATCAGTTTGTGGTTTGCCAATCTTGCTTGCTCCAGTTTCAAGCGCGCGTAATCCTGTTCCAACTGAATTTCCCGCTTTTGCGCCTTATCCAACTCGATAAAGTGCAAGCGCGACTGGTTTTGCTTAAACACTACGGCAAAGGCAGAAACCGTCACCAAAACCAGTAATAAAATATTCAACTTACCCATTTCAAACTTTCAGACGGCCTGTCAACAGAAACATCCCTTGCGACAATGCCGAAACGCTTTCCCTAGTCAACAACCGAAAATTCGCCGCTGCTGCGCTCCGCCACACGCAAAACTGCACTGCGCGCACGCGGATTGGTTTCAGTCTCTGTCGAACCCGGTTTGATTGCTTTGCCCACAGCCTTCAAAGGCGGTTGAGGCAAATCCGCTTCCTTGACCACCGCCCAACGGGGCAAAGGCGCATGTTGCGAATATTTTTTAATAAACTGCTTCACAATTCTGTCTTCCAGCGAATGGAACGCAATGACGGCCAAGCGTCCACCCTCTTTCAGACGGCCTGCAACCTGCGGCAAAACTGCCTCTACCTCTTCGAGCTCGCGGTTAATAAAGATGCGAACTGCTTGGAAGGTGCGCGTAGCAGGGTCTTGTCCGCGCTCACGAGTACGGACGTTTTGCGCCACAAGCTGCGCCAGCTTGCGGGTTGTATCGATGGGACTCTCCTCGCGTTGCGCAACAATGGCGCGCGCAATCTGGCGACTAAACCGCTCTTCACCATAATTCTTAATTACCTCGTGTAAATCCTGTTCGGATGCGGTTGCAATCCATTCTGCCGCAGACATCCCGCGAGTCGGATCCATCCGCATATCCAACGGCGCATCAAAGCGGAAACTGAATCCGCGGCTGCCATCGTCAATTTGCGGCGACGAAATCCCCAAATCAAAAAGCGCACCGTCAATCTTATCGATGCCCAATTCATCCAAGGCCGTCTGAAATGTTTCAAAACCATTGTGTACGACACTGACACGTTTATCTTGCACCGCCAGCTCATTGGCTACCGCAATCGCCTCAGGGTCTTTGTCAAAAACAACCAAACGACCCTGCTTGCCCAAACGCGACAAAATCAGCCGGGAATGCCCTCCCCTGCCGAACGTACCGTCCACATAAATCCCATCTTCACGGATTGCCAACGCATCCACCGCCTCATGCAACAAGACAGTAACATGCTGATAATTTTCAACTTTACTCACAATTGCAAATCCGTTTGACTCAATTGGAAAGCCAATTCATCAGGATCGATATCCAAAGCCTGATTCATTTCCTCTTCCCAATGTTCGCGGCCCCACAACTCCATACGGTTTGCACGGCCAACCAAAGTAACTTCTTTTTCAAAATCTACGCGTTTGCGCAGATTGGCCGGAATCAAAACGCGTCCGGCGCTATCCCACTCCAAAATCTCCGCATTGTGCAGCAGCAAATTCTGATACCGTTGCAAAGCTTCATTGCCGGCCACTTTCAACTTCAAAATCTGCTCGGCTTTTTCTTCCCAAACGGGCTCGGGGTACATCAATAATTTTTTTCGGGAATCCAGAGTGACCACAATTGCAGGCGTATAACGGCGCAGCAAAATATCGCGGAATTTGGCAGGAATAGCCAACCGCCCTTTACTGTCCATACTCAATTCATGAGCACCGCCAAACACATTACACCCCAAATTCGATTAAAATAAAACTAGAGTGGGATTAAAAATCCCACCTTCCTAAAATATTTCGTCTTCACTTCTACGGAACACTTTTTAGGAAAAAGTAACCACTTTCACCCACTATGCCCCACCAACCGACACTATAAGAAATTTTGGCAATCAGGTCAAATCAACCCTTTATCTGAAATGAAACACTAAACACTTAAAATTCAATAGCTTATATATACAAAAATGCATGACAAATTAATATGCTAGCCATTTTATATGGCATAAAACACCATATCTAGTATTGTTTATGTTTTTAAAATACTACATATAGTATTTTTACACCAGATTACCACCCCTCTCACAAGGGGCTATAATATACAAACAAATTCAAATTTTTTACATTATCTAACAGTCATGAAGCCACAACTCCCCCTTCCTTCCACTGATGCACAAGCCTCTTCAGCACACCTGACGAAGCTCATAAAAAACGAAATTGAACAATATCAAAACTGGATACCCTTCTCCCGTTTTATGGAGCTTACCCTTTACACACCTCAATACGGTTATTACAGCGGAGGCAGCCATAAAATTGGCATGGACGGCGACTTCATCACTGCCCCTACCCTTTCTCCCTTATTCGGACAAACCCTTGCCAAACAACTTGACGAATTACTGCCGCAAACAGCAGGCAATATCTATGAATTTGGTGCAGGTACAGGTCATCTCGCTACCACACTCTTGCAAAACTTTTCAGACGGCCTGAATCATTACTATATTATCGAGCTATCGGCAGAGCTTGCAGAGAGACAACGCCAATATATTCTTGAACATACTTCCCCTGAAGCAGCCGCCAAAGTCATCCACCTCACCGCATTACCCAAATACTTTGACGGCATCATCATCGGCAACGAAGTATTGGATGCCATGCCGGTTGAACGCTTGATTTATCAAGATGAAGGATTTCAACAAATCGGCGTCAGCCTAGAGAATGACGAGCTAATCGAAGCCATCAGACCATTGGCCCAAGCCGAACTTACACAAACAGCCACCTTGTACTTCCCTCCTCTCCCTTCATACACAAGCGAGCTGCATCCAGCACAATATGCCTTTATCCAAACCCTGGCCGCCAAATTGCAGCGCGGCGGCATGATATTTATCGATTACGGCTTCGATGCCGCTCAGTATTACCATCCGCAACGCAAGGAAGGCACATTCATCGGCCACTATCGTCACCACACTATCCATGACCCTTTTTTCAATATCGGTCTGACCGATTTGACTGCGCACGTCAATTTCACCGATATTGCACGCGCCGGTACAGAGTCAGGTTTGGATTTAATCGGCTATCTGCCCCAATCTTATTTCCTGCTTAATCTCGGCATCACTGATCTACTGACACAAATCGGCAGCCCAGATTCAGTTGAATACATCCAAGCAGCCGCCGCAGTACAGAAACTGATCCATCAGCACGAAATGGGCGAACTTTTTAAAGTGATCGCTTTTGGCAAAAACATCGATATCGACTGGGCAGGCTTTAGCCACGGCGATATTTGCCATAAGCTATAGCCTGACAACCTACTTTTTATTTTTTAAAAACAATAAGAAATAAAAAAAACCAAAATTAGTGCTTGCCAAATATTCAAAAAAAACTATAATAGCGACTTCACGAAACGGCGAATTAGCTCAGTCGGTTAGAGCAGAGGAATCATAATCCTTGTGTCCGGGGTTCGAATCCCTGATTCGCCACCAAATTTCGGGGGTATAGCTCAGTTGGTAGAGCGCTTGCATGGCATGCAAGAGGTCAGCGGTTCGATCCCGCTTACCTCCACCACTAAACAAAAAAGCTCTTGTTAAACGCAAGAGCTTTTTTGTTTGGCTTAATTAATAACTGATTGCTCATTAATTTTGCCATTTCAACACCTAATTAATAAAGGCCGTCTGAAACATTTCAGACGGCCTTTTGTCTTTAATTACTTCACAAGCTTCAATACTTTTTTCGGCTTTTCTTCCGCAGATTCAGCTTTTTTATCTTTGGCCTCCGCAGCTTCAACAGAAGCAGGCTGATATGGTTCTACCTCAAACCCCATACCCTCTCCACTTTCGCGGCCAAATATACTGACAATATGACCGACCGGAATCCAAATCTCGTGTGCCACGCCGGAAAAACGCGCAGAGAAATTGACCCATTCGTTGTCGATATTCAAGTTATGACTGGCGGTAGGACCGATATTTAAAACAATTTCATTATCGCGAACATACTGCATCGGCACACGGGTATGTTCATTTACCCAAGCTACGATATGCGGTGTTTGGTTATTGTCCAAACACCATTCATACAAAGCACGCAACAAATACGGTTTGGTTGAAGTTGCCATAGATCCATCCCTTAACGACGCATGGCTTTTTCAGCCGGCGTCAATGCTTCAATAAAGGCTTCGCGTTGGAAAATACGCTCGGCGTACTTCAGCAAAGGCGCAGCAGATTTACCCAGTTTGATGTCGTAATAGTCCAAACGCCACAACAGCGGAGACAAGGCAACATCAATCATGGAGAAGTCATCGCCCAAGATGTATTTGTTTTTAGTAAAAGACGGTGCCAACAATGTCAAACCATTGCCAATGGCTTCACGCGCTTTAGCTTGTTCTTTATTGGTAGATTCAGGGTTTTCCAACACTTGCACCAAGCTGAACAATTCTTTTTCCATGCGGTACAGCACCAAACGGCCGCGACCGCGCATAACAGGATCACCCGGCATCAACTGAGGATGAGGGAAACGCTCGTCAATGTATTCGTTGATAATGTTTGATTCGTGCAAAATCAAATCACGCTCAACCAGAACCGGTACTTGGTTATACGGATTCATCAAAGCCAAGTCTTCAGGTTTATTGAACACGTCCACATCTTTGATTTCAAAATCCATGCCTTTTTCGTACAACACAAAACGGCAGCGTTGGCTGAATGGACAAGTAATACCCGAATACAAAGTCATCATAATCTTCTACTCCTAATCAATCTTTTCAGACGGCCTTAAGCCTTATAAAAATTTAGAAAGAATTATACATAATTTCAAACACTTAATCCAGAAATTTAAAATAACACACTGTTTACATTAAGTAATTTTTAGATTTGCATTTATTCGACATAAATTGATTAAGCAAACAAAAAAGGCAAACCTGAAACAGGTTTGCCTTTTTGATTCAAAAGAATTAATGAACGTCTTTCCAGAATTCTTTTTTCAGGAAGTACGCCAACGGCAACATTACGGCAAACAGGAATGTCAAAACCATGTAACCGATACGGTGGCGTTGCAATTGAGCAGGTTCGCCCATGTATACCAGGTAGTTTACCAAATCGCGCACATAAGCATCGTACTCTTTTTGGATTACTTTACCGTTAGGCAGACGACGGCTATGCAGACCGGTAGATTCCCAATACAGTTTAGGAGTCAGGTTGCCGTGCTCGTCTTTAATCATAACGGGCTGACCTTTGGCATCCAACTCAACGGCTTGAACACCTTGTTGCTCCCACAATGGGTGAGGCATACTCGCGCCGGCCAAAACGGTATTGTTCCAACCGGTCGGACGAGTTGGGTCTTTATAGAAGCCGCGCATATAAGCGTACAGGTAGTCTGCACCTTTAGAACGGGCGATCAGGGTCAAATCCGGTGGAGGCGCACCCAACCATTTGGAAGCATCTTTCGGATCCATTGCCGCTACCATGACATCGCCAACATTGTCTGTTGTAAACATCAGGTTTTTCTTGATTTCATCTTCAGTCAAACCGATGTCTTTCAGACGGTTGAAGCGCATACCGCTTGCAGAGTGGCAAGACAAACAGTAGTTTGTAAAGATTTGCGCACCGTGCTGCAGGCTGACTTGGTCACGCAGGTCGATATCGACTTTTTCATAGTTTGCATGGCCGCCGCTGGCGACGGCTGCACTCATAGGCACTGCCAGCAATAAGGCAGCAAACCAGTTTTTCAGAGTTTGTTTCATTTTCGCTGCCCTCATCAGATATTGGTTGCAAACAAGTAAGCACCAACAACGGTAATACCGACATAAACAAAGAACATAATTTTTTGTTTAGTAGTGCTCATGGTTACGCGTTCAGGCGTAGCTTTTTCGCTATTAAACGCATTTAGGAATGGAATAGCTGCAAAGAAAACAGTGTAAGCCAGAACAAACGCCTTAACGATGTAATTTGGCAAGACTGCAACTAAATACAGGTTATAAATAATTAAAGCTGCATAAACAAACAGGCTAATTAAATATTTAATACCACCAGCTTTTTCAGCCAACCATTTAGGGTTTGTATGCAAAGGCATACCGATGAAGAACAAGAAATAGAATGCACTGAATGCGCGAGCAAAAGCTGTACGAGTATCATCTGCTACCAATGCACCCAGAATGCCTAAGCCGATAAAAGATACAACAAACAACGCCAACATTACTTTGAAAGAGTTGTTGCGGTAACGAACAGATTTTACAGGTGACTTATCCAGCCAAGGCAACAAGGCAATCAATACAACTGCTGCACCCATGCCGATTACACCCCATACCTGAGTACCTGCCATCGAAGGAATCGCACGCAGAATTGCGTAGAATGGAGTGAAGTACCATACCGGCGCAATGTGCGGAGGTGTTTTCAGCGCATTCGCTGCATCGAAGTTTGGCGCCTCGAGGAAGTAGCCGCCGCCTTCAGGTGCAAAGAACAACACAGAACAGAAGACAATCAGGAATACAACGACGCCCAAGATGTCTTTAACGGTGTAGTAAGGATGGAATGGGATACCATCGCGTGGGATACCGTTTTCGTCTTTGTTTTTCTTGATTTCAACGCCGTCAGGGTTGTTAGAACCCACTTCGTGCAGGGCGATGATGTGAGCCACAACCAAGCCGAGCAATACCAAAGGTACAGCGATAACGTGCAGGGCGAAGAAGCGGTTCAGAGTAACGTCGGAAACGTTGAAGTCACCACGAATCCAAGTGGACAAATCAGGACCGATAACAGGGATGGCGGAGAACAGGTTAATAATTACCTGCGCACCCCAGAAGGACATTTGACCCCAAGGCAACAGGTAACCCATAAAGGCTTCTGCCATCAATGCCAAGAAAATCAGGGAACCGAAAATCCACACCAATTCACGAGGTTTTTTGTACGAACCGTAAATCAGGCCGCGGAACATGTGCAGATAAACGACGATGAAGAAGAAAGATGCGCCGGTGGAGTGCATGTAGCGGATAATCCAGCCGCCGGAAACGTCGCGCATGATGTACTCTACTGCGGTAAAGGCAGCAGGCAGATGGTAGGCGTTAAGGTTGCCGTCCGGTTTGTAGTTCATGGTCAGGAAAATACCGCTGACGATTTGAATCACAAGGACAAGCAGGGCCAAAGAGCCGAAGTAATACCAGAAGTTGAAGTTCTTCGGCGCATAGTATTGAGCCAAATGCTCATTCCACATTTTAGACAGAGGGAAGCGAGCGTCCATCCAGCCTAACAATGCTTTTGCTTTGCTATTGGTTTGGTTTGCCATAATTATCGTTCCTTATTTTTAGTCTTCGCCCACCAAAACAGTTGTATCGCTCAGATATTTGTAAGGCGGTACAACCAAGTTGGTCGGTGCAGGAACACCTTTGTATACTCGGCCTGCAATGTCAAATTTCGAACCGTGGCAAGGGCAGAAGAAACCGCCTTTCCAGTCTGCGCCCAAGTCGGCGGGAGCAATGTCGGGACGGTAAGTCGGAGAGCAACCCAGGTGAGTACAGATACCGATAGCGACGAGGAGGTTCGGCTTGATCGAACGGTGCTCGTTTTTAGCGTATTCCGGTTGCTGATCCACTTCGGAATTAGGATCGACAACTGCGCCATCCAAACTTTTCAAGTCTTTGAGCTGTTGATCTGTGCGGTTGACCAGCCAAATCGGTTTACCCTGCCATTCGGCAGTCAGCATTTGGCCTGCTTCGATTTTGCTGACATCTACTTCGACAGCAGCACCGGCAGCCTTAGCTTTCTCCGATGGGAAGAAGCTGGCCACGAAAGGCGTAGCTACGCCCAGAGCCGCCACACCGCCTGCACCGCAAGTAGCCAGTGTCAGGAAACGGCGGCGACCGTTGTTGATTTCTTGATTATCCATTATTCAGTCGTCCTAAAATTTTGGGAATACCGAGCCATTAAACAGCGTAATTCTACCTAGTTTGTTGTAATACTCAAAGCATTATTTAAAATAAGGTAAAGTTTTTATGATATTGCTCAATACTCAAGCAGGATTGTTTTCATCAAAGTGAACCACTTCGATACCGAATTTTTCTGCCACGGCATCGCCTAAGGCGCGGACGCCGTAACGTTCTGTCGCGTGGTGGCCTGCGCTGATAAACGCCACACCCGTTTCATTGGCAAGGTGATATTGCGCTTCGGAAATCTCACCGGTCAGATACGCATCGACACCTTCGTCTACGGCCGTCTGAAAAAATCCCTGCGCACCGCCGCTACACCAGGCAATGCGTTTGATTTCACGTTCAAGATCGCCGATAACGGTCGGCTTGCGGCCGAATACCGCCTCGATGCGTTCAGACAACTGCGCCAGCGTTTGCGTGGTTTTCAGACGGCCTGTATTCAACAGATTTTGCTCGCCGAATTGTTTTTCGAGCACCCAATCGAGTTTCTCGGCCAACTGTGCGTTATTGCCCAGTTGCGGGTGCGCATCCAGTGGCAGGTGGTAGCCCGCCATATTGATTTGGTGTTGCAGCAAGGTTTCAATGCGTGCTTTCTTCCAACCGGTAATCGTGACAGGCTCGCTTTTCCAAAACATGCCGTGGTGGACCAAAAGCATATCCGCCCCCTGCCCTACGGCAAAATCGATTGCAGCTTTGCTGGCGGTAACCGAAGTGGTGATTTTGGCAATTTCTTCTTTGCCTTCAACCTGCAAACCGTTGGGCGCATAGTCCTTAAACAACCCGACCTGCAATGTCTCATCGCACCAAGCCAGAATTTCGCGGCGTAAAGCCATATTCCGCTCCTTATATCTATCTTCAAAAACAGCTTCGCATTCTAACCGCAAAATCTGTTTATGCCTCAAATTCTTACATTCCGATTTCAGCAATCATTCCCAACATTAATCATTTGCACATCATCATGAATTATTTTAATATACACCACCTTACCCACAGGCCGTCTGAAAACACATGGACTCTATTATCGAATTGCGTCATCTCAAAACCTTGCTGGCTTTAGAAGAAACCGGCAGCGTTTCCCTTGCCGCCAAACGGGTTTTCCTGACCCAATCCGCCCTGTCACACCAAATCCGCGCCTTGGAAAATTATTACGAAACGCCGTTGTTTGAACGCAAATCTACACCTTTGCGCTTCACTCCGGCCGGTATGCGCCTATTGCAACTGGCGCGCGAGCTGTTGCCGCAAGTTGCCGCCGCCGAACGTGATTTGGTGCGGATTATCGAAGGCGAAGCCGGCGAACTCAGGCTTGCCGTAGAATGCCACACCTGCTTTGACTGGCTGATGCCTGCCATGGGCGAGTTCCGCCCGTTATGGCCACAAGTTGAATTGGATATCGTTTCCGGTTTCCAAGCTGATCCGGTCGGACTGCTGCTGCAACACCGCGCCGACCTTGCCATCGTTTCCGAAGCCGAGCCGCTCAACGGTATCAGCTACCGTCCTCTGTTTGCCTATGAAATGGTCGGCATCTGCGCAGAAGACCACCCGCTTGCCGACAAAGACGTTTGGGAAGCGGAAGACTTTATCGACGAAACCCTGATTACTTATCCCGTCCCCGACGAAATGCTGGATTTGCCCAAAAAAGTGCTGCTGCCCAAAGGCATTAATCCGCCGCGCCGCCACAGCGAGCTGACCATTGCCATCATTCAATTGGTTGCCAGCAAACGCGGCATCGCCGCCCTGCCCTATTGGACGGTCATGCCGTATTTGGAAAAAGGCTACGTCGTCCACCGCAAAATCACTTCAGACGGCCTGCAAAGCAAACTTTATGCCGCCATTCGTACGGAAGATGCCAACAAAGGCTATCTGGACAACTTCTGCCAAATCACGCATGACCGCTGTTTTGCCGACTTGCCGGGTTTGAGCGAATTGGAAATGTAAACTTGAAACAATCAAAAGGCCGTCTGAACAATTTTCAGACGGCCTTTTTTTAATACATACAAAAATTTCACTGTTTCTATTCGGACTCATCCGAGCCCAAACACGCCGACAAATTGATTTCAGACGGCCATGTTTTATCAGGCGTAACCCGAATATCGAAATGCTCGCCGCGATAGTCAAAAACCAAACGCCAAGCGTGCAGAAACAGATGTCCCGCCTCATCGCCGCCATACAGCATATCGCCCAAAATCGGGCTGCCTATGCTTTTCATGGCCACGCGCAGCTGATGGGTTTTGCCGGTAAACGGTTGCAACACAAACAGGCGCAAACCGGGCTTCAGGCTTTGGCTGCTGAAACGGGTAACGGCAAAATTATCCTCATCACGCGTCAGCTTCCATGTACCGCGCCGCGAACGCGCCATACCGCCTTTCACCCAGCCCTGCTTTTTCGCCGGCTTGTGCGTACCGAGTGCCAAATAAGTTTTACGCATGGTTTTCTCGACAAACTGCGCCGACAAAGCGGCCGCGCTGTCGTGATTTAACGCAAACAGCAACAGGCCGCTGGTGGCTTTGTCCAAACGGTGAACCAGCCACACGCGTTCAACGCCGAGCTGCTGCGCCAGCGAAGCGGTCAGGCAAACATCCCCTTCCGATTCGCTGTGCACCGATACACCGCAAGGCTTATTGATGACCACAAAGTCTTCGTGTTCAAAAACAATGTCCCACATTTCAGACGGCCTTCAACACAATACCGTCGCCAAGCAGGGTCAAAATACCCAGTAAGCAGAATAAGATACACGCAGCAATGCGCACTGCTTTGGCCGGAATCTTGCGCATCAGCATTTCGCCCAAATACACGGCAGGCACAGAAGCAATCATCAAACCGGCAATACTGCCGACCACGACCAGCAGGATAGATTGGTATTTTGCCGCCAAAAGAACTGTCGCAATCTGCGTTTTATCGCCGATTTCCGCCAAGAAAAACAGGACGACCGTCGCCGTAAATGCGCCGTATTTCAGCCATTTGCCATCAGGGTCTTCGTCTTTATCCGGCAACAGCAGCCATAATCCGACTGCAATAAAACTGCCTCCGACCACCCATTTCATGACTTCGGGCGAAATAGCGGATGCCAGCCAGACACCGAGTGCGGCCGAAACAAGATGGTTCAACAGGGTTGCAATAAAGATACCGGCAACAATCGCGTTTTTGTGGGCAAAACGTGCTGCCAAAAAGAGCGCGAGCAATTGCGTTTTATCGCCGATTTCGGCAATAGCCACGCCCAGCGTCGAGGAGAAAAAAGCTTCCATGATTTAAGATACTCAACCGAAAAGCGGGCAAACAAAAAGCGCTGTGCATACCGCCCGCAAGGGTATGGACAACGCTTACGTCTTGCCTGTCTTCCGATAAAGCAGAGAAGATACCGCTGCCACGGCCGCACAAGCCGATTATGTTGACAACGGTTTCGGCATTGCGCCGAATGGCTACTCCCGTAAGAGTGAAGCGCGAATTGTAAGGCAAACCATGGCTTGAAGCAACAGAAAGAAAAACAAAAGTCCGCCTGAAACCTGATTCAAGTAGGTTTCAGACGGCCTGCGATTACTTGCCGCATACTTCAAATTTACGGCCGAATCCTTTGCCATTATATCTGCCAAAACCATGCAGCATATCGTTTTCAATCACTTTAAACAAACCCGGGCTAGCTGTAACCCCTTCAGGCATATTATCCGGCAGGGCCTGACGCATCTTGGCAGTAGCGGCTTTAAAATCTTCCATATTGCGCCAACGGGCTACATTGACCAAATGATATTTACCGTTTGGATCTATATTTTGGTGCAGGCGCGTAGCTATATAGCCCGGCTGGGTTTTCAAAAAATCACGCGCTTTTTGCCAAGAAGCCAAAGCTTCGGCTTCTTTACCCTGTGGCACTTCAAAAGTATTAATGAGGACGACACTGTTTTGAAAGGCCTCACATTTTTCCTGCTACTGTTTGGCATTTGCAGTACAACCGACAGCGACAGCGACAAAGGCAGTGGCAGCAGCGGCAATCATAGCTGTTTTTTTACGGATATTCATATGGATAGATCCTTATAGGTTTGAATTGATGTGAGATATTTAATCTCTTCCGAACATTCGGGGCATTACGGATTCGCCTTTGATGTAGTGGTAAACGACCATGCCGATATGTCCCAAAGACAAGAACAACAACGAAAATGCCAGTGCTCCGTGAATCTGCCCTTCCTGAGTAATTTGTCTCATAACACCTGTGACTGGAACGGCAAGCATCAGGAGATACATTGCCCAATGTCCAAGTTTGGCAGCCATACTGCCAACCGGTCGATTGCTGGACTGGCGGATTGCCCGCATCACACGCCAAGCAGACAATATCAGCAGAAGAAAGCCAACCACCTTATGAGGATTAGTCAAAAACTTCAGACTTTCATCCATATTCCAAGCAATGGCGGTTGCAAACATAAACAGATAGCAGGCCGCCATAGTCCAATGCAGAAAGCGGGTTGTAGTGCCGTAACGTTGCGGAATATCAGGTTTCATGATGTTTTCTCTTAAATTAACAATTAAATGGATTTCAATTTGGGTTTACGGATAGAAAATCCGTCTTTCATGCTCAGTCCCAACAGCGTCAGATTAGCTATACCGGCAATCAGTTCTACGATTTGAACGATATAAAACACGCTGTCAAACTGTCCGGCAGAAGCGTGGTTATTCAAGAAAAAGGCACAAGGCAGCAAAATCAGCATTCCGTTGGCAGCGATAAACGGCATGCGTCGGCGTTTCGCGGCAATCGCGGCGTGTTTGCTTTTGCCGCCCATTTTCATGCCTGTTGCGCCTGCGGTTGCCATGCAGGCAATCAACCCGAACAGCGCATAAACAATGGTTTGCTTCACGGCGGCGACAGTTTCGTGCGAGCCGAAGAGTTCACTTAATACGGTGCTGCTCCAAAATGAGGCGATGAATAAACATGCACCTGCTCCTGCCGCGGCATGGATTTTGCGTAAAGTATCGCGGTTCATAATATTTCCTTTGAATGTTTAAGATAGGCCGTCTGAAATTTATATAGCAAGCTATTAAGTTGAGATAAGTATAGCTTGCTATTGATTAATATAGCAAGCTATATTTGTGTTATAATTCATAGGATTTTGTTTTAAAAGGAAATAAAGTGAACGACTCATTCAAAAACCAATCAGCCGGCTATTTGATGAACCATATTGCCCGCCAATTTGCCATTTTATTGAGCGAAGGCTTAAAACCACTGGGGATTGCGCCTGCACAATTTCCAATTTTGATCGAGCTATGGAATAAAGACGGCTTGAGCCAACAGGAATTGGTAGAACGCGCCGATTTAAAACAGGCAACGATTGCCAACACTCTGGCACGGATGGAGCGAGATGGATTGATTACACGGGAGCCGAATCCTGAAGATGCACGCAGCCGTTTGATTATGCTGACGGAACACGCGCGTGATTTACAATTAAAATCCACCGAAATTGCCAAAGCCATCAACCAAGAATCCTTGGCGGATTTATCGGCAGACGAGCAGAAGCTGTTTTTGGAAATGGCACAGAAGATTATATTGAAACAACAAAAGATGATAAAAGTCTGAAAAATATAAAAAAGGCCGTCTGAAACCCAATGTAAACAGGTTTCAGACGGCCTTTTTCACAGCGATTAATTATCGGAGAACAAATCGCCTACTTTTTCGCCTACTTTTTCCCAAAACGATTTTTTGCGCGGGGTTTGGCTGAGATTGAGACCGGAGGAGATTTTTTCAAATTCTTCCAACAACTCTTTCTGACGGTCAGTCAGGTTGACCGGTGTTTCAACCAAAATGTGGCAGTACAAATCGCCGGTCGAGCTGGAACGCAGAGACTTGATGCCTTTGCCTTTCACGCGCATGCGGCGGCCGGTTTGCGTTTCTTTCGGAATGTGCAGTTTGACTTTGCCGTCCAAAGTCGGCACTTCGACTTCACCACCCAATGCAGCAATGGCAAAGCTGATCGGCAGTTCGCAATGCAGGTCCAAGCCGTTGCGCTCGAAGATTTTGTGCTGTCTTACGCGGACATTGACGTACAAATCGCCTGCCGGTGCACCGTGTTGACCCGGCTCGCCCTCGCCGCTCAAGCGGATGCGTTGACCGTCGTCGATGCCTGCCGGAATGTTGACTTCAACCGTTTTGCTGGTTTTGGTGCGGCCTTCGCCACGGCATTTGACGCAAGGATCTTTGATTTCTTTGCCTGTGCCGTGACAAGTCGGACACGTCTGCTGCATTTGGAAAATGGCTTGGCGGACGTGTACCGTACCTGAGCCATGACAGGTCGAACAAGTCGATGCGGATGTGCCCGGCTTAGCACCTGAGCCGTGGCAGACATCACATTCTTCGTAAGTCGGAATGTTGATGCGTTTTTTCACGCCTTTGGCGGCTTCTTCAAGCGAAATCTCTATGCCGACCTGCAAGTCCGTGCCGCTGTAATCCGGCTGACGGCCGCCTGCGCTGCCGCCACCGCCGAACATTTGGCTGAAAATATCAGAAAAATCGAAGCCTTGCGTGCCACCGAATCCGCCTTGGCCGCCGAAACCGCCAAAGCCACCGAATCCGCCCGCACCTGCGCCCTGTTCAAACGCGGCATGGCCGTATTGGTCGTACATGGTACGTTTTTCCTTGTCAGACAAGGTGTCATAAGCTTTTTGGACTTCTTTAAATTTTTCTTCCGCTTCTTTGTTGTCAGGGTTGCGGTCGGGATGGTATTTCATTGCCAGCTTGCGGTAGGCTTTTTTGATTTCATCGTCGCTAGCGCTGCGGGCAACACCAAGGGTTTCGTAAAAATCTTTATTGCTCATAATTTTGATAGTGTTAAGAATGAATTCAAACTGGGTGGGATATGTGGGCGAGTATCAAAAACTCAAGTCAGTATTTTCAAGGCCGTCTGAAATTGTGCTTTTCCGACATCCAAACATTCAGACGGCCTTTGTCAAACCGACAGGCCCGACAACCTGCTATAATCCCATCTTTATTTTTTCCAACGTTTTCAAGCGAAAAACAGAATGACCATGCAAGAACATTACCAACCCGCCGCCATTGAGCCTGCGGCGCAGAAAAAATGGGATGACGCCCGTATTTTCAACGTCTCCGAAGACGCTTCCAAACCCAAATACTACTGCCTCTCCATGTTCCCCTACCCCAGCGGCAAGCTGCACATGGGGCATGTACGCAACTACACCATCGGCGACGTATTGAGCCGCTTCAAACTCTTAAACGGCTTCAACGTCATGCAGCCTATGGGTTGGGACGCGTTCGGCATGCCGGCGGAAAACGCGGCGATGAAAAACAACGTCGCCCCTGCCGCTTGGACCTACGACAACATCGAATACATGAAAACCCAGCTCAAAAGCCTGGGTTTTGCGATTGACTGGGAGCGCGAAGTCGCCACCTGCAAACCCGAATACTACCGCTGGGAACAATGGCTGTTTACCAAGCTGTTTGAAAAAGGCATCGTCTATCGCAAAAACGGCACGGTAAACTGGGACCCTGTCGACCAAACCGTCCTTGCCAACGAGCAAGTCATCGACGGACGCGGCTGGCGTTCGGGCGCGTTGATCGAAAAACGCGAAATCCCGATGTATTACTTCAAAATCACGGATTACGCCGAAGAGCTGCTCAACGATTTGGACAAGCTGGAACACTGGCCGGAACAAGTCAAAACCATGCAGCGCAACTGGATCGGCAAATCACGCGGTATGACCGTGCGCTTCGCCGTTTCAGACGACAGCAAACAAGGTTTGGAAGGCGATTACGCGAAATTCCTGCAAGTTTATACCACCCGTCCCGACACGCTGATGGGCGCGACTTATGTCGCCGTTGCCGCCGAGCATCCGCTGGCAACCGCCGCAGCCGCCGACAAACCCGAGTTGCAGGCATTTATCGCCGAATGCAAAGCCGGTTCGGTTGCCGAAGCCGACATGGCGACGATGGAGAAAAAAGGCGTGCCGACCGGCCGCTACGTCGTCAATCCGCTCAACGGCGACAAGCTGGAAGTGTGGATTGCCAACTATGTATTGTGGGGCTACGGCGACGGCGCGGTGATGGCTGTTCCGGCGCACGACGAACGCGATTTCGAGTTTGCCACCAAATACAACCTGCCGAAAAAACAAGTCATTGCCGTCGGCGACAGCGCATTCAACGCAAACCAATGGCAAGAATGGTACGGCGACAAAGAAAACGGCGTATTGGTCAACAGCGGCGACTTGGACGGCATGAATTTTCAGACGGCCTTCGACGCCATCGCTACCAAGCTGCAAAGCCAAGACGCAGGCGAACCGAAAACCCAATACCGCCTGCGCGACTGGGGTATTTCGCGCCAACGCTACTGGGGCTGCCCGATTCCCATCGTCCATTGCGAACAATGCGGCGACGTCCCCGTCCCTGCCGACCAACTGCCCGTCGTCCTACCTGAAAACGTCGTACCCGACGGCATGGGTTCGCCACTGGCAAAAATGCCCGAGTTTTACGAAACCACCTGCCCATGCTGCGGCGGCGCGGCAAAACGCGAAACCGACACCATGGACACCTTCATGGAATCGAGCTGGTATTTCTTCCGCTACATGTCGCCCAAATTTTCAGACGGCATGGTCGATCCTGCCGCCGCGAAATACTGGGGCGCGGTCGACCAATACATCGGCGGCATCGAACACGCGATTCTGCACCTCTTATACGCGCGCTTCTTCACCAAACTGATGCGCGACGAAGGCTTGGTCAATGTTGACGAACCGTTCGAACGCCTGCTCACGCAAGGTATGGTTGTCTGCGAAACCTACTACCGCGAAAACGCCAACGGCAGCAAAGACTGGATCAACCCTGCCGATGTCGAGCTGACTTTCGACGACAAAGGCCGCCCTGTTTCTGCTGTTCTGAAAGCCGACGGCCTGCCCGTCGTCATCAGCGGTACGGAAAAAATGTCCAAGTCCAAAAACAACGGCGTCGATCCGCAAGAACTGATTAACGCCTACGGCGCGGATACCGCCCGCCTGTTCATGATGTTCGCCGCACCGCCCGAACAGTCCCTCGAATGGAGCGACAGCGGCGTCGAAGGCGCACACCGCTTCCTGCGTCGTCTGTGGCGTACCGTTTACGAATACCTGAAGCAAGGCGAAGCGGTCAAAGCGTTCGCAGGCAGCCAAGACGGTTTGTCTAAAGAACTCAAAGACCTGCGCCACAAACTGCATTCCACTATCGCCAAAGTCAGCGACGACTACGGCCGCCGTCAGCAGTTCAACACCGCCATCGCCGCCGTGATGGAACTGCTCAACCAATACGACAAAACCGACACCGGCGGCGAACAAGGCCGCGCCGTCGCCCAAGAAGTATTGGAAGCCGCCGTACGCCTGCTGTGGCCCATCGTGCCGCACATCTGCGAAACCTTGTGGAGCGAATTGAACGGCGCGAAACTGTGGGAAGCAGGCTGGCCGACAGTCGATGAAGCCGCCTTGGTCAAATCCGAAATCGAAGTGATGGTTCAAGTCAACGGCAAACTGCGCGGCAAAATCACCGTCGCCGCCGACACATCCAAAGCCGACCTCGAAGCCGCCGCCCTTGCCAACGAAGGCGCAGTGAAATTCATGGAAGGCAAACCTGCGAAGAAAATCATCGTCGTTCCCGGACGCTTGGTGAATATCGTCGTCTAAACCACTTTTAAGGTTTAGCCATACGGATAAAGGCCGTCTGAAACTTGGTTTTCAGACGGCCTTTTTATCTACCAAATTTTATTCGCCGTAATAGGCTTTGGTCAGAATTTCTTCCATGTCGGCGACCATGGCGAGGCGTGGGTTGGCCGGGGTGCATTGGTCTTCAAAAGACATCATGGCCAGCTCTTTTCTGCCATCGAGGAAGGTTTTCTCATCGATGCCCTGCTCTTTCAAAGACATTTTGATGCCGACGTTGACCGCCAACTCATGGCAGGCGCGGGCGAAGGATTCGACGCCTTCTGCCGGTGTGCTACACGGCAGGCCTAAAGTACGGGCGATTTCCTGATATTTCAGGTCGGCTTTGTAGTAGTTGTACTTCGGCCAAGTGGCGGTTTTCTGCGGACGCGTGCCGTTGTAGCGGATGACGTGCGGCAGCAGGATGGCGTTGGCACGACCGTGCGGAACGTGATATTTACCTCCGATTTTGTGTGCCATCGAGTGGTTGATGCCCAAGAACGCATTGGCAAACGCCATGCCTGCGATGGTGGAGGCATTGTGCATATGCTCGCGCGCTTCAGGATCGGCCGCACCGTGTTTGTAGGAGCGTTCGAGGTATTGGAACACGAGCTTGATGGCTTGCAGGGCGAGGCCGTCTGTAAAGTCGTTCGCCAGTACGGAAACGTATGCTTCTACGGCGTGGGTCAGTACGTCCAAACCGGTATCGGCGGTTACGCCTGCCGGTACGGTCATGGTAAACGCAGGATCGACAATCGAAATGGTCGGTGTCAGCGAGTAGTCGGCAATCGGATATTTTTTGTCGCCGTCGCTGATGACGGTAAACGGCGTCACTTCGGAGCCAGTGCCCGATGTGGTAGGGATACCGATAAATTTGGCTTTGCGGCCCAATTCAGGGAAACGGAACGCGCGTTTGCGGATGTCCATGAATTTTTGCACCAAGTCTTCAAAATCGACTTGGGGCTGCTCGTAGAAGAGCCACATGGCTTTGGCTGCGTCCATCGGTGAGCCGCCGCCCAGCGCGATGATGGTGTCCGGCTGGAAGCTGCGCATCAAATCCGTGCCTTTATAGACGGTTTGGACGCTTGGATCGGCTTCAACGTCAGTAAACAGCTGGATGGTCACTTTGTTTTTGCGTTGATGCAGTTGGTGGGTGATTTTATCGACAAAGCCCAGATCAACCATCGAACGGTCGGTCACAATCATGACTTTTTCACAGTCTTTCATGTCTTGCAGATATTGGATGGAATCGCGTTCAAAATAGATTTTGGCGGGCACTTTGAACCATTGCATGTTGTTTCTCCGACGGCCTACTTTTTTGATGTTTAACAGATTGACTGCGCTGACGTTGCCGCCGACGGCGTTTTTACCGTAAGAGCCGCAACCGAGGGTCAGAGAAGGCAGGAAGGCGTTGTACACGTCGCCGATGCCGCCGAAGGTGGAAGGTGAATTCCAAATCACGCGCAGCGCTTTGACGCGGGAGCCGAACGTTTTGACCAATTCTTCGTCGGCGGTATGGATGGCGGCGGAATGTCCCAAGCCGTCGAAGGCAACCATTTCTTCGGCGAACTTCAAACCTTGTTCGGTCGAATCCGCCTTAATCATGGCCAAAACAGGTGAAAGTTTTTCGCGGGTCAGCGGCTCGTTCGGACCGACTTCACGGCATTCGGCGATGATGATGTTGGTTTTTTCAGGCACTTTAAACCCGGCCTGTTCGGCAATCCATGTTGCCGGTTTGCCCACTACCGCAGAATTGAGTTTCGCCCCGCCGCAGCTGGCGCAATTCGCCGTTACGCCGAAGATAAACTCTTCGAGCATGGCTTTTTCTTTTTTGTTGGCAAAGTACACGCCGTAGGATTTGAATTCTTCGGCCAACTCTTTGTAAATCTCTTTATCGGCAATCACCGCTTGCTCGCTGGCGCACACCATGCCGTTATCGAAAGATTTCGACATCACAATATCGTGTACCACCTGTTTGATGTCCGCCGTTTTTTCAACATAAGCAGGTACGTTGCCAGCCCCGACGCCGAGCGCAGGTTTGCCGCAAGAATACGCGGCTTCCACCATCGCATTGCCGCCGGTCGCCAAAATCGTTGCCACGCCCGGATGCTTCATTAGCGCGGAAGTGCCTTCCATAGACGGCTTTTCAATCCACTGGATACAGTTTTCCGGCGCACCGGCCGCAATCGCCGCATCACGCACGATACGCGCGGCATGGGCGGAACACTGCTGGGCGGACGGGTGGAACGAGAAAATAATCGGATTGCGGGTTTTCAGCGCAATCAAGGATTTGAAAATAGTGGTGGAAGTCGGATTGGTTGTCGGCACAATACCGCAAACCACGCCGACCGGATCGGCAATTTCAGTAATACCGGTTACATCGTTTTCGCTGATGACGCCCACGGTTTTTAAATCGCGCAGGCGGCGCACGACATTTTCGCAGGCAAACAGGTTTTTCGTCGCCTTATCCTCAAACACGCCGCGTCCCGTTTCCTCTACCGCGTGCATGGCGAGTACACCATGTTTGTCCAGCGCGGCGATAGAGGCTTTAGCCACAATAAAATCAATCTGCTCCTGATCCAACTTAAGAAACTCATCCAATGCCCGTAAACCCTTGTCAACCAGGCTGTTTACCTCGGCTACGGCTGGGCTGACGACGTTGTCGGCTGATGCATTCATGGTGTATCTCCTTAATAAAAGGTGGCAATAAGGTTAATAAATTTTCACTACTATAACTATAGGTAATTTAGTTACATTTTGCTTTGACCTACATCACAAACCATGATTGAACTTTTCAGACGGCCTCTTTATCATTTATTCATTTTAATTTATTGAAGTATAATGATTTTATCCTTATACAACCGAAGACGGTCATTTTTGGTTGCTTTTCTCAATAATTAAGATAAAAACAGAAAAAAGATGTATTAAAATTACAAGCTCAAATAGACAAAAGCCGTCTGAAAATCTTTTTCAGACGGCCTTTTCATGTCTATCTTTTATTGGCTGATGTCTTCCAGCGTACGGCCTTTGGTTTCTTCACCCAATACCAAGATTACCGCCACAATCAGCAGCATAACCAGCGCAAACATCATAAAGATATTACCGAAGCCGCCACTATTGCCCACCATCGCCGCCACCACCATGGGCGCGAGTATGCCGCCGACGCGCCCGATGGCGCCTGCCCAGCCGGATGCGAAGGCACGGAAGCGCAAGGGGTAGAGTTCTGGGGTGTAGGTGTATAAAACGCCCCATGCGCCCAAGTTGAAGAAGGACATCAGGCTGCCCCAAATCATGACTTCGGCCGCAGTGGTGCTTTGCCCGAAAAACCATGCGCATGCGGCGCAAGCGGCCAGAAAGCCTGCCAACGTTGCTTTGCGGCCGATTCTTTCCACCAAAGCCGCGGCGGCTATATAGCCGGGCAGTTGTGCAACAATCATCACCAGCACATATTCAAAAGTTTTGACCACGGTATTGCCCTGCTCAACCAGCAATTTGGGCAACCAAGTGAAAATGCCGTAATACGAAAACACGATGCCGACCCAAACCAGCCACAGCATCAGCGTACGCCGTGCAAATGGATGTTGCCAAAGTTGGAAGAAGCGGATGCGTTCGCGCGGGGCGGCCGGTGCGGCAACGGCTTCTGTCGGCGGCGTGATGCCCGATTGGATTTCCAGCGCGGATACCAAACGGTGCGCTTCGTTGGTTTTGCCGTGGGAAAGCAGGTAAGGCACGGATTCGGGAACAAACTTCAACACCAACGGCACATAAAACAGGGGCAAGGCGCCGAATAAAAACGCGCTGTGCCAGCCGGTTTGCGGAATAAAGAAATAAGACACCAGCGCGGCTGAGAGCCAGCCCAAGCCCCAGAAGCTTTCCAGCAACACAATAAAACGGCCGCGTACTTTCGGCGGCGCATATTCGCTGACCAACGACACGGCGACGGGCAGTTGGCCGCCCAAACCGACGCCGACAAAAAAGCGGCTCACCAGCAAAACCGTCAAATCAGGTGCAAACGCGCACAAACCTGTGGCAATGCTGTACACCACCATCGTACCGGCAAAAACGGTTTTCCGTCCGAACCTGTCCGCCAGCCAGCCGCTGAATACTGCGCCCAGAGCCATGCCGACAAAGGCAATGCTGACAATCCAACCCAACTGCGCCGGAGCCAGCGCCCAATCTTTGCCCAAAGCCGGCAATACAAACGATACCAAGCCTGTATCCATGGCATCAAACAACCAGCCTATACCGACCAAAACCAGAAGTTTGTAATGAAAGCGGGAGGGCGGCAGATTGTGCAGCCGCGTCAGAATATCCATCACTTCTTTCCTTTGTTTGTATGATTGAATTGGGTTTTAGCAATGAATGCTTTAATTTCAGTGACAAACCTGAAACCGAGACATTGTGTCGATTTTAACATTGGTACCATATGCAAAGAATAGGAAGCGCGTGTTTTTTAGATATTTTTATCGCCAGAACCGCACGCCCTATTAAAACTCTGAATAAGGGTTCACGGCAGGCCGTCTGAAACCGATGGTCTGTTTTTCAGACGGCCTGTCGTTTTTTGCAAAGGCTTCATGCTTGGGTTATGATGTTTATTTGTAATATGTAAACAGATGATTGCCTGTTTTTACATAACAGGCCGTCTGAAACAACGGAGAACGATATGAATGCGGTTGTAATTGCGGTCATCATCATGCTTGTGCTGTCTTTATCGCGCGTGCATGTGGTGCTCAGCTTGGCTGTCGGCGCGTTTGTCGGCGGCTTGGTGGCCGGTATGCCTTTGGAGAATGTAACCAACGCGGCCGGCGATGTGGTGCAGCAAGGGATTATTCCTGTTTTTAACGAAGGCTTGAAAGGCGGGGCGCAAATCGCGCTGTCTTATGCCATGCTCGGCGCGTTTGCCATGGCCATCACTCATTCCGGCCTGCCGCAACAGCTTGCCGGCGTGATTATCCGCAAACTCAACGGCGGCGAAGGCAATGCGAAAGGCGAAGGCGCGGTCAAATGGCTGCTGCTGGCGATTATTTTGTGCATGGGCGTGATGAGCCAAAACATTGTGCCGATTCATATTGCGTTTATCCCGATGATTATTCCGCCGCTGCTGTTGGTGTTCAATCGTTTGAAACTCGACCGCCGCTTGGTGGCCTGCGTGATTACGTTTGGCTTGGTAACGACTTATATGTTCCTGCCTTACGGTTTCGGCGCCATCTTCTTGAACGACATCATGTTGGGCAATATCCGCTCGGCAGGCATGGACACCAGCGGCATCAATGTGATGCACGCAATGGCGATTCCGGCTTTGGGCATGGTGTCCGGCTTGCTGCTGGCCTTTTTGCACTACCGCAAGCCGCGCATTTATCAGAACAATACCACTGACACGGAAGACAACCGTGCGGCAGTGCAACAACAAGAGCCTTCAACCTATCGCAGCTTGGTGGCGGCCGTGGCGATTGCCGTGTGTTTTGCCATTCAGCTTTCGTACGATGGTTCGCTGGTATTGGGCGCTATGTTGGGCTTTGCTGTATTTATGATGTTAGGCGTGATGAACCGCTCCGCCGCCAGCGATGTCTTCGGCGAAGGCATCAAAATGATGGCGATGGTCGGCTTTATTATGATTGCGGCTCAAGGTTTCGCCGCTGTCATGAACGCGACCGGCGAGATTCAGCCTTTGGTCGAACACAGCATGGCTTTGTTCGGAAGCAATAAAGGCATGGCCGCCTTTACCATGCTGTTTGTCGGCCTGCTGGTAACCATGGGCATCGGCTCGTCTTTCTCCACTTTGCCGATTATTACCGCGATTTATGTGCCTTTGTGCATCAGCTTGGGCTTCTCCCCAATGGCTACCGTGGCCATTGTCGGCACGGCAGGCGCGCTGGGCGATGCGGGTTCCCCCGCTTCCGACTCAACGCTCGGTCCGACCATGGGTCTGAACGCCGACGGCCAACACGACCACATCCGCGATTCGGTTATCCCGACTTTTATCCACTACAATATCCCGCTGATGGCTGCCGGCTGGATTGCCGCGATGGTGCTGTAAGATGAGCGATATTCAGGAATTGGAACACCGCGTCACCGAGCTGGAAATTCAGACGGCCTTGCAGGAAGATTTAATCGGCAGCCTGAACGACACCATCGCCAAGATGCAGCAGGCTTTGGATTTGCAGCAAGGCCAGCTGCGGCTTCTGTATCAACGGATGCAGGATAAAGGCGCAAACGGCGAACGCGAACCGTACAGCCTGCGCGATGAGATTCCGCCGCATTATTGATAAACTAAAAAAGGGCGTGTTGGATACACGCCCTTTCCTTTCATAACAAAGGCCGTCTGAAAGTCTATCAAGCTTTCAGACGGCCTTTTAAACAATCAAACCTTACAAACAAGCCAATTCGTTGGCCATTTGCTGCTCGACGGTTTCACGTTGACGGATAAGTTTGCACTCACTGCCATCAACCAACACTTCCGCCGCACGGTTGCGTGTGTTGTAGTTGCTCGCCATGCTTGAACCATACGCACCGGCGCTGCGGATAAGCAGCAAATCCCCTTCTTCGCAGGCGATGGTGCGGTCTTTGCCGAGGAAGTCGCCGGTTTCACAAATCGGGCCGACGATATTGGCCGTCAGAAGCTCAATGTCTTTGGTTTCGACCGCTTCAATGTGATGATAGGCATCATAAAGCGCCGGGCGCATCAAATCGTTCATCGCCGCATCGACCATCACAAAGTTTTTCTCTTCGCCATGTTTGACAAACTCAACGCGCGTCAACAACGCACCTGCATTGCCGACCAAACTGCGGCCTGGCTCAAGAACCAGTTTCAGACGGCGTGTACCCATCAGTTTTTGAACTTCTTTGGCATACGCGCCCAAATCAGGCACATTTTCGTCTTGGTAAACAATGCCGACGCCGCCGCCCAAGTCCAAGTGTTCCAACACAATGCCTTCATCTGCCAATTGGTCGACCAAGGCCAAGATACGTTCGCAGGCTTCGACAAGCGGGCTGAGGTCGGTCAGTTGTGAGCCGATATGGCAGTCGATACCGACAATTTTCAAATGGCTTTGTCGGGAAGCATGACGATAGGCCTCAAGCGCATCGGCATAGGCAATACCGAATTTATTGGCTTTCAGGCCGGTGGAGATATAAGGATGGGTTTTGGCATCGACATCAGGATTGACGCGCAGGGAAACCGGAGCGACCTTACCCAAGCGCGCGGCAACTTTCTGAATACGGTCGATTTCGGGAATGCTCTCCATATTGAAGCATTTCACGCCTGCATTCAGCGCAAATTCAATTTCTGCCTCACTCTTACCCACACCGGAAAAAATCGTTTTCGCCGCATCGCCGCCGGCCGCCAAAACGCGCGCCAACTCGCCGCCGGACACAATGTCAAAACCGCTCCCCAAAGAAGCAAAGTGCTTGATGATGCTCAGGTTGCCATTGGCTTTAACCGCGTAGCAGACAAGCGGATTCAAAGCCGCAAACGCGGTTTGGTAGTTTTCAAACGCCTCGGTCAGCGCAGATTTGCTGTACACATAAAGCGGCGTGCCGAATTCCTCGGCAAGGTGGGAATAAGAGATTTGTTCGCAGGATAATGTCATGTTTGTGAAATCTTTTTTTAATCGTTGGTTTGAGTGGTCGGCTCTTTTGCCGTATCGAATTTCAAGCCGGTCTGAATCACGCCGAAGCGCGCCTTGTCGCCTTCTTTGGGCAGGTAGAGGTCGCCTTTATAACCGCAGGCAGAGAGCAGCAGAGCCGTTGCCGCTGCAAAAAATACGCCGTATTTCATCAGTAAAACTTTCTTCATCATTACGAATGTGGCAAGATTCGGTATCTTAAACAAAAACCACACAAAAAGCCATGATGACCGAAAGCGAATTCATCCGCATGAGCGAAGAATTGTTTGAACACATTGAAGACCAAATCGATGAAAACGGCTGGGATTTCGACTGCCAGTTTGCCGGAAACGTGCTGACCATCGAAGCCGAAGACGGCACGCAAATCATCGTCAACCGCCACACGCCCAATCAAGAATTGTGGATTGCCGCCAAAAGCGGCGGCTACCATTTCGCCGAGCAAAACGGCAAATGGCTGGCAACGCGCGACAGTCGCGATTTTTACGACGTTTTGAACGAAGCCTTAAGCGCGGCTTCGGGCGAAGCGGTGGAAATTGCCGAATTGTAATTTGAGAGTGATCACTAAAGAGAGCGTTACCCAATGGCACAATTACCGCTATATCTGACTTCCGAAATCAAAGACTTTACTGTCGGCACGCCCGAAGTTTTACAATCATTTTTCGAACATGTCCCTTATGGCGTCGTCTTTGAAGACGATGGCGACACAGGCTACTTCTATGCTGCCTCGAAAGATGGAATTCTGGATGCTTTGCATATCTACAATGTCGAAGATGTATCCGACAAACATATCCCCAATCATGTCTTGATCTTATGGGACGATGCCTGCACTTTGGCAGCTTTGTGCATCAACGACTACATCCATGCCGTCTATGATTTTGTCGCGCAGGCAGGATATTGCCGCAACGGCTTCCCTGAAACAGACGGAGAATGGGTGAAAGTCGAAAACCGCGTCTTGGACGATGAATTGCTGGACAAAATCCTATCCCGAAAATCTACATAACCCACTCAAAAGGATAACAAAATGCCCCTGTTAGACAGTTTCAAGGTTGACCACACCCGTATGCACGCCCCTGCCGTGCGTGTAGCGAAAACCATGACCACGCCCAAAGGTGACACCATTACCGTATTCGACCTGCGCTTTTGCGTTCCCAACAAAGAAATCCTGTCCGAAAAAGGCATCCACACGCTGGAGCATTTGTTCGCGGGCTTTATGCGCGACCACTTGAACGGCAACGGCGTCGAAATCATCGACATTTCCCCGATGGGCTGCCGCACCGGTTTCTATATGAGCCTCATCGGTACGCCCGACGAGCAGCAGGTCGCCGACGCATGGCTCGCTTCGATGCAGGATGTGGTCAATGTCAAAGACCAAAGCAAAATTCCCGAATTGAACGAATACCAATGCGGCACTTACATGATGCACTCGCTCGCCGAAGCGCAGGAAATCGCACAAAACGTCCTGACGCGCAAAGTCGCCGTCAATAAAAACGAAGACCTGACATTGGACGAAAACCTGTTAAACGCTTAATACTCAATGACAGCAAAGGCCGTCTGAAACTTTATTATGACAAGTTTCAGACGGCCTAAGACCTTTTATTCCAATTTTCAACCTTTCAGCCACAGTTTTACACCGCCTAAAAATAAGTTGGCGGATGCTGACAGTGTACATAGTATAATTACACTTTAAACAAACAACCTGATTCTATTGCTTTTATGAAACCGTTTTTCTGCAAAACCGCCATTGCCCTCAGCCTGATCCTCCCCGCCGCCGCCAACGCTGCCGAGTATGTCTGCAATGTTGAAGGCATCACCGTTTATACCTCACACCAGATCAACAATACCTGCCGCGTTACCGATTCGTACAGTCCAGTAGAAACAAATGTATTTCAAACAAATGCTGAGCAGCTAAATTTGAATTCGACTCTTGCAGAGCAACAAACAGATCCGAAATTGGTTGGAACACAGAACATTTTCGATAAAACAGGAGTAACAAACCAAAAAACTACTAGATCAACGGCTGATCACTATGTTCCTGTTATAGAAACACAAACGGCAATAGCTCCTGTTGAAACCAAGCAATATCCCGTTAATACTTTCGCCATATTCAATACCACACCTGTTGTTCAAATATACCCCTCTGCACCTATCGCTCAGGTACAAACTACCCCTCAGGAAAGTCATAGATCGGATAGCTTTTTCTCTCCTCATACTGAACAGATACCTACCCAAACTCTCACCGCCCCGAACGTGCACACTGACCAAGCTACCACCACCCAATTCCTGAATCATTCTCTAGATTTGGAGCCATTGGACAACAAGACAGCAAAAAGTACAACAGCCGAAGAACCGGCCAAAACTGAAGTTACACACACAGAACAAACTGTTTCCAAAACATCGATAAACCGCACAACCAATATTAAAAAAACAGTAACCAAACCACTTAACGCTGAAAACTCTTCTGCATCGTCCGACAAAACCAATATATTAACAGGATCTACAACCGAGATTTTCGCACTGACAGACTCGGTCAAGCCGACCGAACCCATACCAGCGGCAGCAACTCCAACGAAGCCTACCAAAACCCCATTGCCCAAAGCATATGGACCAACCACTGATGCACTCTTCAGCGATAAAGATGTCGATAACGACATCAAAATTCTGCTAAATGGTCCGATCGGTGGCGTTACCAATACTGCCGAAGCTGCTAATCCGCGTCTGAATATCCTCCTACGCAACAGCATACAGAAACGCCAGGCCAAGCAAAATAGCCAGCAAGACATCCGCCGCAAAGCACCAATTCGTACCATTCCTGCAACCATTGCTGCACCACAACCCAAACCTAAAGAAACACGTAAACAGGTATTACAAGGGGAAATTCGCAACGAACAGGCCGCCATTACCCGCCTTCAAACACAGCTGAATGCGGCCAAACAAAAAGGTGACCAGATTAAAATCCAACAGCTGACCCGTACTATCAACGACCGCAAAGCGAATATCCGCGCTATTCAAGGTGAGATGTCTCGTTGATTGGCGTTTGATACAAAAAGGCCGTCTGAAAATATTTTCAGACGGCCT
>NZ_KV831680.1:51479-68544 GCF_001837185.1 Neisseria sp. HMSC064D07
GGCCGTCTGAAAATATTTTCAGACGGCCTTTTTAATGGTGCAAACCTTATTTATTCAAAAGACAAATACTTTCGCTAAAATCATTTGCCGATCATGCCAAAGTACATTTCTTTACAACCCCACCCTCGTGCGCCATTACTGCTTCTATCCAATCAGCGATACTTTGCCAATAATATCGCGGCTTTTCAGACGACCTATCAGCCTGCATCACTTCATCATTCAACACAACGGGAACGCCCTGCTCTGCACCGGCTTCAAGCACAATCCAAATACTGCCTTCATGAGTATCGGCATGAACTGCTTGATGTTCATATGCCCAACCAACCGCAGCTTGTCCGCCATTTTGCAAAGATTGCATCGCCAGCAACAATGGATGAAAGCAAGTATCTATATTGTTGTCGACAGCTACGACCAAAGTTGCACCATGCGTTCCTAACGCTTGCGCAGCATGAAAAACGGGAGCGTTGTGCAGGTTGGCAATAAAGTCAAACGGCATCGCGGCGTGATGGTTCAGCACATTGTCTGCCATTTTTTCAAACACGGATGGCGAAGAAAACAGCGTACCGAGAAAAACGGCGCAATCAGGGCGGATTTCGCTTTGTTCCTTCAGTTGCCCTGCGCCAAGCGCGGCAATCAAACTCAAACGGCTGAGGCGGCGGGTATCTATACCGCTTTGCTGCTTTAAGGTTTGTTTGAGGATTTTGCCGCCGGTGCCGGCGTCAGTATCAAAACGCACAGCGGCAGTAATACGGATATTAGGATTTACGGTTGCCATTGCCATACCAAAGATGTGTTGCTGCCGCCAAAACCAAACTGATTGGCCAAACAGAAAAAACCGCCTTTTTGTGAAGCCGCGCACTCGGAAAAACGAATTTTCCGCCCCTGATAATCGCTGCTTCCGCCTTGTTTTAAAGCGGATAAAAGCAGAGCTGTTTCGAGGGCTGCCGTTGCGCCAAGCGTGTGTCCAATTTGCGGTTTGAACGCCATCAAAGGCGGCAGTGTACCGAATATATTTTCCAGTGCGGCCAATTCGGCGGCATCGCTGTCAGCCGTGCCGATGCCGTGTGTTTTAACGGCTGCAATGTTTTCAGGAGCGATGCCTGCAACATCCAAAGCTCGACGCATCACTTGCTCCTGCGCTTGGCCATCGCTTTGAATCAGGTCATTACCCGTATTGGCGGCGTGTCCGATAAGTTTCAGACGGCCTGAAGAAGATTCAGGAGCAGCAGAAGATAAGGCAAGTGCGGCAACACCTTCGCCTAAAATCAAACCGTTTCCGCCAAAAGGCTGATACTGTTCGGTCAGCAAACCCAAGCTGTGAAAATGCAGCAAAGTCAGTCGGTTGAGGTTTTCAATCCCAAGCACAAAGGCACGCTCCGCCTCGCCGCGCAAGCAGTTATCCGCCTGAATGAGCGCATGGGCGGATGAAGTGCAGGCAGTAGCGAAACTGAAAATCTGCCGATTGCCGCTACGCCGGCGCAAATCTTCGGCGAGATAAAGCAGATTATGTTCTTCTACCGCCCTATTGCCTGCAAAATGGCGGTTTTCATATTCGGAAATGGAGTAGGAACTAGAACCGATAAAAACCGGCGCATCATGCCAACTTTCAGACGGCCAGCCTGCATTTTCAGCGGCTCGGCGCAAATGTTGTTCGGCAATATCCGCAAATTCCTTCCGCCCCAAACTGTCGCCGGCAAATGCACGAAAATAAGCAGCCTGCTGCGGTTGGTTTAAAAACGTATAAGACACCGCATCAGGCCGTCTGAAATCCGTTTGCGGATTCAAGGCAGACGTGGCCGCCGTACCGCAAACCCAACTCACGCGCCATGCTCCGCGCGGATAAACGCCGCCAAATCGCGTACGCACATCATATGTTTGCGCACCATCCGGTCGCCCTGCAGGCGCACTTGGAAATACTGTTGCAAGGCAACGCTGATTTGCAGCGCATCAAGCGAATCCAAACCGACCGGACTGTCATCGCCAAACAAAAGTGCATCGTCGGTGAAATCATCCATATCCACATTATCGGCCTTATCGGCCTCTTGCACGATTAGCTTTTTCAATTCCGCTTCCAGCTCGTGCTCGGCCAGCGTAAAGGTGTAAGACATTTTTTAAACTCCCATTTTTATATCATGAAGCAACAGCTTGTTTTAGCGAAACTTGTTACACTCGTTTTAGCGAAACTCGCTACGCTCGTTTTCAGACGGCCTGAACTTTATGCAAAATCGCCCCAAAGCGTCTGCATGGCGGCAATGGCCGCAAGTGAGGCGGTTTCGGTACGCAACACCCGTTTACCAAGCGTAACGGATTGAAAACCGGCATCAAATGCCTGTTGCTCTTCCTTCTCCGTCCATCCGCCTTCCGGGCCGACCATAAACACGACTTTGCCGGATTGCGGCTGAACATCGCTCAGTTTTTGTGCGCGGTTCAAGCTCATTAACAGTTTGGTCGTTTCCTGCGGCAACTGTTGCAGAGCCTGTGCATAAGTCGTCAGCGGCAAAACCTTCGGCACAATATTGCGGCCGCTTTGTTCACACGCTGAAACAACGATTTCCTGCCAACGCGCCACCCGCCTTTCAGCGCGTTCTCCGCTCAAGCGGACGACACAGCGTTCGCTGATAACTGGGCGAATTTCTGCCACGCCCAATTCCACGCTTTTCTGCAAAGTGAAATCCATGCGCTCGGCGGTGGATACCGCCTGTACCAATGTAATATTCAGCGGCGATTCGTTGTCCGTTGCCTCTTCACGCAAAATCCGCACGCTGGCTCGGCGTTTTTCCAAAACTTCTGGCAAAGCCGGATATGCCTTGCCATTGCCGTTGAACAACACGATTTCTTCCGTGTTTTTCACGCGCAATACATTCAGATGGCGCACCACATTATCGGGCAATTCGACCACGCTGTCGGGGCTTAAGGCAAAATCAACATAAAATCGGGGCATGGTTTCCTGCTTTATTCATGTATATAATTTAATGTATATAATTTAAATTTAAAATTTCGTGAATGAAGTTGAAACACGGCGACATACTCCTGCCTGCTTTCGATTTCATCCACTATAATTTGAAAACTTCCCGAATTTTAATCCACTGTCGCGCAAAACTGCAAAAAACAAGGATACGCCGTGCTATACCGTTTACAGAAAGTCGTCCGCCACATCTCCCAAACCGAAGTCATGCCGCGTTTTCTGAACACGCCGTCACGACGCAAGGAAGACGGATCGGTTTTGAGTGAAGCAGATTTGGCCGCACAAACCGCTTTTGCCGCCGCCCTTCCCTTATTGGAGGATTGTCCGATGTTGGGCGAGGAAATGAGCTTTCAGGAACAAACCCGTTTGTGGAACGAACATTCAGACGGCCTATGGATTGTCGACCCTATCGACGGCACAAACAACTTCGTCAACGGTTTGCCGCATTTTGCCGTATCCGTCGCGCTGGTTAAAAACGGCCATGCCGAATTGGGCGTGATTTACAATCCGGTCAGCGGCGAATGTTTCTATGCCGAACGCGGCAAAGGCGCATTTCTCAACGGCACGCCGCTGCCGCTGCGTTCGGAAAACAAAAAACTCAACGAATCCATTGCCGGCGTAGAAATCAAATACCTGCGTTCGGGCAAACTCGCCAGCCGCATGAATACCCTTGCCCCATTCGGCACAATCCGCAGTATGGGCAGCAGCACGCTCGATTGGTGCTACCTTGCCAGCGGCCGCTACGATATTTACATCCACGGCGGACAAAAGCTGTGGGACTACGCTGCCGGTGCATTAATTTTTGAAGAAGCCGGCGGCTGCCTGACCACTTTGGAAGGCGACGATTTTTGGAGCGGCGAACATGTATTTAAGCGTTCCGTCATCGCCGCATTGCAACCCGAGCTGTTTCAGCAATGGGTGAAATGGATTCGAGAAAATCAGTAAAAATACCGTTTATCTTCAAAATATCACGATTATCTTGCAACTTATTGAAATTATTTCACTTCTTAACAGCATTTAATACTAAAAACGGTAGAATATCAATCGCTGACACAACACCGCTCTTTCATCCCTTTTGGGCGGTGCAGCAAGTAAGACGTTTTCCCGCAATGTATTGGCCATTCATACTTCTCCCTTAGTATGAATGGTTTTTTTTATCTGCAAAAACAGCTTAGGCCGTCTGAACGTTCAGACGGCCTGTTTACACTACTATTTGAAAAACTGTCCGCAACACGCCTTAAACTTTTTGCCCGAACCGCACAAACAAGGCTGTTTCATCGTCGGTAACGCAACGGTCGGCTCAATAAAGTACCAACGCCCGTCTATTTTCACAAATGCCGACAATTCATGATGGCACTCAGTTTGCCCGTTCTCTTCAAAATACGCCTCAAACTCGACCAAAGCATGCAGCTTGCCAAACGGCACATGACGGATAACCTTCAATCCCGACCACTGCGTCTGCTTACTCCACGACTCCAAATCCTGCTTGTCCAACAAATTCTGCTGCGCAGGGACAGTCGTGTCCACGATATAGTCGATTTCCTGCAAAACATACGCACTGTAACGCGAAAGCATCAACTCTTCCGCCGTCGAGGCCGCCGCCTCACGCACATGAAACGGTGCGCAACATTCCGTATAAACACGCCCCGACTGACAGGGGCAAAGTGTAGCCGTCATTCCTAATTACCCGAATAAATCCATTTCAAAATTATAACGCAAACCCGACTCAGGCCGTCTGAAAACGAGCGTAGCGCGTTTCGCTAAAACGAGTGTAGAGAGTTTCACTAAAATAAGCAAAGCGGGTTTCGCCAAAACAAACGCAACAATCTGATATAATGCGCCTTTTCGATTTTGACTATCCATGATGACCATTCCCATCCAAAGCATCAGCCGCCTATTGCCGCAAACCCAATGCCGTGAGTGCGGCTATGAAGGCTGCCTACCCTATGCGCGCGCCCTGTCGGCAGGAGAAGCGCCGGTAAACCTGTGCGCGCCGGGTGGGGAGACCGTCATGAAAGACATTGCCGACCTATTGGGCAAGCCCTACCTCGCTCCGGCAAAAACACAAATCAAAGCCGTAGCCCTGATTGACGAAGCCGTCTGCATCGGCTGTACCGCCTGCATCCGCGCCTGCCCTGTCGATGCCATTATGGGCGCATCCAAACTGATGCACACCGTCATCAGCGACGAATGCACCGGCTGCGGCTTGTGCGTTACCCCCTGTCCCGTCGACTGCATCGACATGGTTCCCGTATCGCAGCCCTTCCTACCATCCGCACGCCGTTTCAGCACCTCTGCCGAACCGCGCTTTGCCGCCGCCGAACACGCACAAAGCCGTTTTGAACGCCATACCGAGCGCAAACAGCGCGACGATGCCGAACGCAAAGCCCTGCTGGCGCAACGCGAAGCCGCCGTCAAAGCCAAACAGGCCGCACAGGCACAAACCCAAACAGCCGCACCAAGCGCCGCATTCAACCCCATGGATTTGATTGCCAAAGCCATGGCAAAAGCGCAATCGCAACAGGACAAACTCGTCTCCTCCGACAACCGAGAAGACTTCAAAGCGCGCCAAATCGAAGAAGCCAAAGAACGCGCCGAACTGCGCCGCGCCCAACGTGATGCCAAATACGGCAACGAAGCCGAAAAAGCCGCCGCCATCGAATTTCTGCGCCGCTACAAAGCCGAGCAGGAAGCGGCCAAGGAAGCCCGCTGATTTCCAAAACAACAAACCATTCCGACCGTATCAGGCCGTCTGAAAACATTGCATGAAAACCAATAACTTTATGACCACACAAGAATTTCCACACCAGCATACCGCCCATTGCGAAAGCGGTGTGATGTCCACCCTGCTCAAATACCATGGCCACAATTTAGACGAAGCCATGATTTTCGGCATTGCCCACGCGCTGACATTTGTCTGGATGCCGCTGATCAAATTAAACGGCATGCCGCTGGTTTCCTATCGTACCGCACCGCGCAGCATCATCAAAAACACCTGCAAAGCATTGGGGCTGAAATTATCCGTCCGCAAATTTTCCGACGCACAAAGCGGACAAGCCGCATTGGATACCGCGCTATCCTCAGGCAAACTGGCCGGTTTGCAAACCTCCGTCTTCTGGCTGCCCTACTTCCCGCCGCAAATGCGCTTCCATTTCAACGCACACAATCTTTTAGTATACGGAAAAGACGGCAACGACTACCTCATCAGCGACCCCGTATTTGAAACCGTACAACGCTGCGCCACCGAAGATTTGCAACGGGCGCGCTTTGCCAAAGGCGTATTGGCGGCAAAAGGCATGATGTACACTTTGGAAGACAACAGGCCGTCTGAAAAAATCATGGCAGACTTGCCCGCCATCATCCGCAAGGCCATACACAAAAACGCCAAACAAATGCTCCCGCCCGTTTTTTTCGTCGGCGTCAAAGGCATCCGCACGTTGGCAAAAAACATCGAAGCCCTGCCCGCCAAACGAAATGCAAAATACCAAAAACTGTTCCTCGGCCATCTCGTGCGGATGCAGGAAGAAATCGGCACCGGCGGCGCAGGTTTCCGCTACATCTACGCCTATTTCCTCGAGCAGGCCGCCCGTATCTGCGACAACCCCGCGTTTCAGACGGCCTCGGAACAAATGACCGCCATCGGCGACCAATGGCGGCAGTTTGCAGCAATGTGCGTGAAGCAGTGCAAAAAGCCGTCCGAAAACGGCTGCCGCGAAATCGCCGCATTTTTGCGCAAGATTGCGGACGATGAAGAAACGTTGTGGCGGGGATTGTTGAAATAATGGGGAATCATGCGGCATAACTCAATCCGCCGCGTACAGTTTTAAAATCAGGTCGTCTGAAAACTCAAAGAAAAGATAAAAATGCGTTACTTAGCCACACTCCTATTATTGTGTTCCACCCTAACCCATGCTGCGCCGCCGAACGGCTTTGCCTTGGTGCATGATGTCGACGGACACACCAACTTACGCGAAAGCCCCGATTTGAATGCCAAAGTCTTGGCAAAAATTCCCAACGGTACGCCGTTGAAATGTTTGGGTGATGGCGGCGAAGGCAGTTTGACTTTCTGTACTGCCCAGCTGCAACAACCTGCCGCAGAAGACTACGGTTTCATCCATTACAGCCATCTGATATTTCCCGCCGCTGACAAAAACTTCGTCCGCCTGCGCGAACAATCCGGTCGCGACGATACGCTGACTTTGTCCGGTAGCGGACAAACGGTACACATCGTTGCCCGCCGCATCTATCCAAAACTCAGCGACTTCTCGGGCATCAACAAAGACAAATACACCGCGCGGCTCTATCGAGGCAAACCTTTCTATGGTACAGAGAACGACATTCCCAAAAGCGTGTTCGCGCTTGAACGTATTACGCTGAACAGTCAAACAGTTCCCGCTGCCGAACTGCAAGGACTCTTCTCGCCCGATTTTGCCGCCACTGCACGCGGCAGCAATGTCTATCAAGGCTGGGAAGCCTATTACCGCAGCAGCGATAAGACACTTTATCTGTTCGGCAGACAAGGTTCGGACGGTGATCCTTTCGGCGTCTGCTTTATATTTAAGGACGGCAAATTCCAGCGCCGTTATTTATGGGGTGCTGCGATTTAAATATCGCTCGAAAGGCCGTCTGAAACCATGATTCAAATCCAATCCCTCTCCCACCGTTACCCCAAAGCCGAAACCGCCGCGCTGGACAATGTGTCGTTCGATATTGCCGACGGCGAATGTTTGGGGCTGCTCGGTCACAACGGTGCAGGAAAAACGACGCTGATGTCGCTTTTGGCCGGCTTGCAGGAAGTGCGGCAGGGCGAAATTTTGTTTGACGGCAAGCCGTTGCGCCTGTTAAGCCGTAGCGAGCGGCAGAAAATCGGTTTGGTGCCGCAGGATTTTGCGTTTTATCCGCAGCTTTCGGTGTGGGACAACCTGCTGTTTTTCGCCTCGCTTTACAAAGTGCGCGACAAAGGCCGTCTGAATGCGCTTCTAGAACAGACCGACCTGACCGCCCACAAAAACAAAGCGGCAAAGCATCTTTCGGGTGGACTTAAACGCCGTCTGAATTTTGCCATCGGTCTGATTAACACGCCGCAACTGGTGTTCCTCGACGAAATCACGGTAGGCATCGACCCGCAGTCGCGCCGCTTTATCCTCGACAGCGTGGCGGATTTGACACGGCAGGGGGTAACGGTGGTTTACACCTCGCACTATCTATCGGAAATCGAGCAGCTTTGCGGCAAAATCGCGCTGCTGCAACACGGCAAGCTGGTGTATCACGGCGGTTTGGACGAGCTTCTAAGCACGCAAACCGGTGTCGTGCGTTTTACCGTCGAACCGCCGCTGCCGCCTCAAACGATGGCCGCCTTGGGTGCAAAGCAAGTGGACAGCCGCGGTATGATGGAAACGGCGCACGATGCCGCCGCCGTTTACGCCGCCCTGCAAGAAAGCGGCGCACAAATCCGCTACTTCCAGCAGGGACACGGTTCACTGGAAACGTTTTACCTTGATTTCCTACGCAAAGACGAGCCAGCAACAGATAAGCAAGATCCATAATGACGATTTCCTCCCTCCTCAAAGAACTCAAACTGCTCTGTCGCGACCTGCACGGTTTGGCCGTGTTGTTTGTGATGCCCATCGCCTTCATGCTGATTATGTCGTTGGCGCTGAGCCGCGACCAAGACCCGCACACCGACAGCCGTATCGCACTGGTTGGCGCAGCAAACGATAGTATCAATACCGCACTGGCCGCCACGCTGGAGAAAGAGCAGATCCATGTTACGCTGATGCCGTCTGAAAAACTGACCGACGCGCAAAACGGCCTGCACGACAAGCGTTTCCAACTGGTGCTGCACAACCCAAACCTCGCCTCCGACAAAATCGCCGACAACAAAGCCTTACAAATCTATGTACCGCCCGATACCGAGCCTTCATGGCTGGCGGCGGTCAAAGGCGTTTTGCAGCAGCACTACACTGAAACGCGGCTGGACGCCTATTTCGACAACAACGACGGCATCAAAATCGACAATAAAAAACTGCCCCGCGCCATCCGCAAAGACATCCAGAAAAAAGTGGATGAAAAAAACGACGAACAATTTGCCGCCGTGCGCAGCTTTTTAGATAAGAAAATGCTGGAAGAGCATTACCTGAGCGCAGGCAGCGGCACAGTGGAAAAACCCAACGCCGTACAGCACAGCGTCCCCGCATGGCTGATTTTCGGTATGTTTTTCATCATGATACCGCTATCGAACGTCATGGCGCTGGAACGCCAGACCAACACCATCACCCGTCTGCGCCTCGCCCGCGCTTCCGCGTCCGGCCTGATTGCAGCGAAACTTGTCCCCTATTTCCTGATTAACCAGCTTCAGTTTGTCGGAATGTTGCTGCTCGGCCGCTACCTGCTGCCCGAAATCGGCGTGCCCGCCCTCATACTCAACGGCAGCCTTGTTCCCTACGCGCTGTTGTCCGCCGCCGTCAGTGCCACCGCACTCGGCTACGCGCTATTAATCAGCGTCTGCGCCAAATCCACCGAACACGCCGTCGTCCTCGGCGGCGGCGGCATCATCCTGATGGCGGCAATCGGCGGCATTATGGTGCCTGCACACGTCATGCCCGAAACCATGCAGCAACTCACTTGGATTTCCCCGATGGCTTGGGGCTTAAAGGCTTTTCAAGAACTGCTGCTCAACCGCAGCGGCTTGGACGGAATCGGTCGTTATCTGCTTTTATTGTCTGCATTCTCTTTTGCTACACTGACTGCTGCCGTATTGGTTTATCGTAGGCAGTTGCAGACGCAGGTAAGGTTTTAAACCTATTGATATCCTTTTACCCAATAAAAAAGCAGTATGCATAGCATACTGCTTTTTTATTCTAGCGTTCCCGCAATGCCTGCTTCATTCTAGTAATTGGTTTGATCAAGTATTGGAACACAGTCTTCTCACCAGTTTTCACGTCAACTGTTGCCACCATACCTGGAATAATTGGCATTTCTTTTCCTTTCTTATCCAATAGCTTGCTGCCAGAAGTTTGAACCAAAATGCGGTAATATACATTATTCATATTCAGTTTCAAATCACCGGTATTGCGTTTCTCATCACTCAATGTATCCGGACTAATCAAAATAACTTTACCTTCCAGGCCACCATAAATAGCATAATCGTAAGCTGTTAATTTCACTACAGCAGGCAATCCTGGACGGATAAAGGCTACATCATTCGGCCGGATATAGGCTTCAACCAAAAGATTATCCTCAATCGGTACAATTTCCAAAATATCCTGTCCGGCATTGACTACACCACCAATAGTATTAATACGGATATTTTTCACAATACCTTTCATCGGTGCACGAATTTGTGAACGATCAACCGGGTCTGCACGCATGGCCATATTTTCCTTAGCTTGTGCAAGTTCAGCTTCGGTTTTAACCAATTCGTTACTGGCATCTGTCGTGTAACGGTTTTGGCGCTCAGTAATTTGTACAGCTAAATCTTGTGAATCACGTTGCATACGCAATAGCTCAACCTGAGACATAACACCTCTTTGAACCATTGGGCTGACAATCGAGATCTGCTTATCCAACGCTGCCTTACTTTGCCGCAAACCGGAAACTTGCTCTTCCATTGCCTTACGGCGAGAAATATAGGCAGCTTCTTCACGTTTTTTCAACTCAGAAGAAATGCCTTCCGGAAAAATCAATTTGCTATTGTAGGCTTCAGCTTTCAAACGAGCAGCCATTGCTTCCAAATTTTCTACTTTTGCCTGACTCTCACGCAAAATGGCCGAACTTCGAGTATCATCCAATTTCAAGAGAACCTGGCCTTTTTCGACAGTATCGCCCTCTTTAACCAACATTTCTTGAATCGTTCCTGGATCTAAGCTCTGCACAATCTGTTCACGGCTACTCGGAATAATCCTTCCCTGTCCTTGTGCCACTTCTTCAAGCGGACTGAAATAAGCCCATACAATGAAGACAATGACAAAAGATAGAAACAAACTGATAACTGCAAAATAGCCCGTATGTTTTTCAGACTGTAAAGCTGCACTTAAATCATTAATCAGCTTTAAATCTTCTTGATCGATATGTTCCGATTGCTGATTTGACATATTAATTCCCTTTTCCTTCTTTTTTTTCAGCTGCAACTTGTGCCGTTTTTTGAGCTTGTGCCTGTACTGCTTGGGCTTGGCGTTCTTCATTCTCACGTAATTTAGCAATCACCGCATCGCGGGGTCCGTCGATAATGACACGGCCGTTGTCAACCACCACAACACGATTAACCATAGGAAGAACCTGCAAGCGATGCGTAACAACAACAACGGTTTTATCATGCGCCCATTGAGCCAAGATACCCAAGGCTTGACGTTCTGTCTGCTCATCCAAACCGGTTGTCGGTTCATCCAGCAACACTACACGAGGGTGAGAGAGCGTCAAACGTACCAGCGATACAATTTGTTTTTGTCCACCTGATAGCCCTAAGCCATCTTCACCCAAAGGCATATCCAAACCTTTAGGATGATTACGAACAAGCTGATCCAAATGGAAATTATGCAATGCCCCCAGCAATTCCTGATCAGTTGAATACCCATTCATACGCCCCAGATCCAAGTTCTCTCTCAATGTACCGAGGAATAATCTTGGAGATTGATTCAGCAAAGCAACTTTATCACGCAGAAAATTCGGATCAATTTGGCGGATGTCCACATTATCCAGCAAAATATTGCCGCCTGTCGGATCATACAGGCCACTGGCCAACTTTAATAAAGTACTTTTACCGCTGCCAATCCGTCCTAAAATGGCAACTTTCTCACCAGGGCGGATGATCAGATTAAGATTGGAGATAGCAGGTTGTGTATCTTCATTATATTTGAATACAACATTGTCAAAAGTAAGCTGTCCCTGAACTTGATCAAGTGTTACATAGGCGCGCTCAGGATCACGCTCAATCGGTCTTTCCACAATCGCGTTGATACCATGAAGAGCATTTTTTGCCTGTTGGAAACGTATAGCCAATCCGGCAATTTTGCCTAATGAAGAGAGTGCACGACCGGAAAGGATAACTGAAGCAATCACCGCACCCATCGTAATACGTGCCTCAACTACGCTGTCATGAATCAAATAAGTACCTAAAACAACCAAACCCACGGTATTAAGCTGCTGCAGACCTACGGTAAAGTTGGATACAAATTCGTTGATTTCTTTAACTTTCATTGAGCTGGCTGCCGTCACCGCGTTCAACTTATCCCAACGCTGCTGTGCCCAATTAGTTGCATTGTTGACTTTAAGTGTTTCGATACCTTCTACGGCTTCAACAGCCAAACCTTGACGTTGTGAGCTTTCTTTCATACTTTCATTAATGCGTTTAGCCAACATAGGCTGAACCGCAAAAGAAACCACAATTACCAAAATACAGGTAATGATTGGTACGATTACAAGTTTTCCGCCAATAATAAATATTACAAACAAGAAAAGTAACAAAAACGGCGCATCAACCAAAACCAACAAACTAGCGCTGGTCATAAATTCACGTACAGCTTCAAAATCCCGCAAATTGTTGGCATATGAACCGGATGAAATCGGACGCTCAATCAGACGTAAAGCCATCACACGTCTGAACAACGCAGAACTAATAATTAAATCTGCCTTTTTACCCGCAATATCTGTCAGACGCGAACGTATCATTTTACCGATAAACTCGAAGACAATCGCCAAAAATACGCCAATACTCAGTACCCACAAAGTAGAGTAAGCCTGATTTGGAATTACACGGTCATATACATTCATAACATACAGCGAACTGACCAATGCCAAAATATTGATAAGGAACGATGCTAAGATTACTTGGTAATAATACTTTTTAAACCGTCCAATCACTTTCCAAAACCATGCTTTGGGTAAATGGTACTCTGGCAATTCAGAGCGGTGGTCTGCAGTCAACTTGGGTTTAATGAACCAACAAAACCCCAAATATTGAGTTTCAAGCTCTTTATGGCTGACTTCATGCGCCGGCGCATCCCCAGAACGGATGACATAAACACGCTCTTCTCCTCGCCCTTTTACCTCACTGACAACTGCAGCCTCATCATTATGGAGAATAATGACTACAGGCATCGCAAGTGAAGGGATCTCAATCAGTTTGCGACGGGAAATATGGTTTTCAAACCCATAACTGCGTAAAACTTCACTAAGTGATTGGATATTGGCATTTAAATTTCGTTCTCTAGCAATGTTTGCTGCAAGAGCCTCTTCTGCAACAGGTTGATTAAGCAATTTTGTTGCAATGGCTAAATGTTTAATAATTGAATTCATAAAATCTATCTACAAAATAACGACAAATCAAAAACGGCCGTTTGCATTAAAATCTGGCACTTTAGCCCACTTAGCCAAGCTGGCTTTGGCAAGCAGATACGCAACTGCTGCATCGCGGTAGTCGTTTTGCGCCTCGACATAGTTAGTTTCAGTTGCCGCCAGTTCCGCATAAGAATCCAAGACATCCAACAATGTTCGATTTGCAATATAAAACTGTTGCTCATAGTCTTTTGCCACTTTTGATTGTGTTGCAATCAACAGTTTCGCAATTTTGGCACGGCGTTCGTTCTGTTTCATATCCACTTTTGCCGTTTCCGCACGTTCTTGAATATCCCGTAGCAATTCATCTGAACGCGATTTTGCCGATAATGCTACCGCATGGCTTTTTTTGACAGCATAATCAGAAGATTTATTATAAAAATCCCAACTCATTGTTACAGCAATACTTCTATCACGATGCGTCGCACTGCCTTCCAAATTAATGGAGGGGTATCTTGAGGCCTTGTTTACCTTAATATCAGATAATGCGCTGTTGTATTCTGACTCCTGCGCTTTCACGCTTGGATGTTCTTTCGCCTGCGCCTTATCAAAAGAAGCAATCAACTGGTCCGCATTCTGTTTACCAAATGGATCGATAATATCTTTCTCAGTTAATTTCTTAGCACTGTATTTATTCAGCTTGCTCAAAGCCACTGATAAAGTTTTTTGTAAATTAGCTTCATTCGACAAAGTCTGCAAATAGCGAGATTCTGCTTGAGTCTTTTCCGAACGGCGACCTGGATCATATTTACTGATAATACGCAAGTCAGCTAAAAACTTCTCATGGCGCTTAATGTTTCTCTTAGCAATCGCTATTGACTCTTTCGCACGTAACGCAGTCAGATAAAGCGTACTGATTGTATTGGCCAGCTCCTCTCGGGTTTCATAATATTTGTATTGGTAATACTCCATTTTATGCTTGTCACGTTCGACAGCAGCCTGAATGCCGCCCCAAGCATACAAATTCAAGCGCGATTTAATCCCTACATCATCGCGCATTTTAGAATTGTCTGAAGTATGCCGCTGAGCCAAAACATTTTGCCCTGTTAAAGAAAAAGTCGGGTAATGCCCGGCCTTTGAGGCTTTCATGTCATTATAGGCACCCTCTGTATTGGCATTAGCTTCCTGTAATGTCGGATCATTTTGCAGCGAATAACGAAGTATATCGACCAATTCCACTGCGAAAGCTGAAGGTGATTGCAAAATGCCATACAGTAGCAATGCAATAAACTTCTGATGGGGATTTTTCATAAACAAATTTCTCTTTTTTAGTGCAGAAAATAAGACTTTTTCACTTTAGAAATTATAAATCAAATTAGTTAAATAAAGTACAAAATACAAGGTTTTCAGACGGCCTCAATGTGTAAAGTAGATAAAAAAACGCACCCGAAGGTGCGTTTTTCTAATAGATGTTACAAATTAAGCAATGGTGATATCTGAATCAACCCAAAGTTCATTAGAACCGGTGTTGTAAACATTATAAGTATTGCCTTCATAAGTAACTTGTGAGCTTGCAGCTTTGCTAATACCAGTTAAGGTCACTTTATCGCCTGCATCACCATCAACAATTAATACGTTGTTGTGAGATTTACCACTAGCATCAACAGTTGCTGTAGCGCTGTGGTTTCTATCAACATCGCTTGCGCTGATAGTAACTGAGTTGTTTAACGTGCCCTTAATATCAATTTTCTCGAAGTGAGAGATCATTGTTAATGTCGAACTGAATGCTTTACCATCATTATTGATAAATTGAAGCGTATCAAAACCATCTCCACCATCAATAGATGCTCTGGTATTTAAGGTATTAGCTGTTCTTACAATATCATCGCCTGTACCCATATCAACTCTCGCGTGTTGTGATAAGTAGAAGAACGGATTATCTGTATTACGTCCTTCAAGAATATCATTACCCGCACCCATATTAATGGTACCGCCGATATTTTTAAAGCTTGCAAAGTCATTGCCATTGCCCATATCAAGGGTATTGCTACCGTACTGAACACCAGTTGCATAGACTGAGTCATCACCATCACCTGTAGTTAGGCTAGACTTAATCAACGCACCTAAGTCACCAGTACCACCTTTAGTACCAATTAAGATAACATCATTTTCGTTACCGTAAGTATCTTTAGTACCACCCGCAAAACGACGGTAGTAAGTGTAAGCAACATCCTTAGACACAGAGTTACCCGCTAAGTCTGTTTCAACTACAGAGTAATGTACTTTATTCGCTGTCGCACCTGAAGCAATACCCGTAGCAAACTCAAACTCACCATTGGCATTTGCTTTACCACTTCTATTATTGATAGAAATTGTTGAATTTTTCTCAGCTGTTCCGATTAAATTCATACTACCATCAATAATCGCATGGAATTCACCTGCTTTTTGGTCAAGCGTCATATTTAAGGTGTCGCTGGTTGATGCCGCATTACCTTTCACACGAGCTTGTAAGCTGTATGCAATACCACCCACTTTGGTGTTGTTTGGTAAGGTAAACGAGTTACCAGAACCAGAATTCCAAGTTTGACCGCCGTCTGTACTGTATTCCCATTCAGAACCTGATGGAATACCAGACACGTTAACTTGACCATTTCTAGTATAGTTATCGTTATTAGACGCACCGGTATCTTGAGCTAATGATAGTTCAAGTTTAACAACTTTATCTTCACCAGAGATAATCGATACCAATTTACTTGCTTTCGTTAAATCTGTAATTGTTTTTGCAGAACCATCATCATTGTATTCAGCACCAATCTCATCAGTAGCTGTTTTATACACATGCTGTACAGAAACTTCAGTATTATCCTGGATATTACTGCCTAAGATAGTGGCTTTATTATTGGAAATATTGAATACTCCCTCTTCCAAACTAGCCCAAGCACCATCAGCCTGTTTTTGTACCATGGTCACATACTTGGTTCCATTTGGCAGAGTAAAGTACACTGCAACTGCATCACCAATATCAGCATCAGCAGGTAATTCAATAATCACATCTCCGCTATCTGTAGCCGCTTCAAGTGCTGGAGGATCAAGCAATGCTTGAACTTCTGTTTTCTCACTTTCTAAACCAGCTGGTGTTTTAGTTACCGCAGATACTTTTGATAAATCTTCAACACTATTGTTGTCAATTGTTGTATTGCTTTCACCTGCTTTCACATTTGGTACTACCGCTTCATTGCTTGAAGTCCAGCTACCGTCGGCTTGTTTAGTCAAGACTACAGTTACTGGTGTAGCATTACCAGTGATGGATTCAGGTGTCACAGTTACTTCAACGGTATCATTTGCAGCAGCATCGGCAGGCACATTAACAACCACAGAACCATCATCATTTGCAGTTAATGTTGGTGATGTAACTACTTTGTCTGCACCTGCTTGCGCAGTAGCATTATCACTAGGCATATTGTTACGTACAACAATTGCCGCAACATCAGAACCATCTTTCACTTTATCTTGTGGAATAGTGGTACTGTTTTTACCTACCTCAATATTTGGTACAACATCCGGATTGTTTGAAGTCCAGCTGCCATCAGCCTGTTTAGTTAAAGTTACAGTTTTTTGTGCTGGATCATCATTACCTTGAACTGCTACATTCAATACATCTCCCTGCTTAGCATCATCAGGTACAGCGACAGTTACTGAACCATCTTCAGTTGATGCAGTAACAGTTGGTGCTGACGGTTTATCATTGCCCGCAGTTACTGTAGTTGCAGTACTTTCATTACCCGCTGGGTCTTTCGCTTTCGCAGAAACTTCAGAACCATCTTTCAC
>NZ_KV831681.1:0-26297 GCF_001837185.1 Neisseria sp. HMSC064D07
GATTTTGGGGAATTTTGCAAAGGTCTCGGCCTTTCTTTAATTAAAACGGGATACCAAATCTCATCTCAATCCATGTTGGAACGCTTATTTTGCAGAGCTGCTGACCTGTTTTATCCAGGCAAACAGTTCGTCTAAGTCATAATCTCCGCCGTGGCCGACATCCCAAGGCAGGGCGTAGTCGACGGTTTGGCCGTTGTTTTGCAGTTTGGCGGCTAAGATGGCGGAGACTGCTAGTGAGGTGTCGCGGTCGTTGGTGCCGACGCGGATGCGCCAGTTTTGCGGCAGGTTCACGCCCGGTTTGCCGATGTAGTTGAGCGGGTTCATGATTTTGATGGTTTCTTCATCTGCGATTTCGGCGTTGGCGGCGGTGTTGTGTTGCATGGAGAACGCGGTGAAGTGGCGTTTGTCGACGGTATTGGTGCCGAAGAGTTGGTTTTCGCCTGTGCTTAAATCTACGCCGTCAAAGGCCGGCGGTGTTTTCTGGCGGCCGGCGGCTTTGGCGTAGGCATCGAAATCGACGGAGACAACTTTGCCTTTGCGGACGGTCAGCCAAGTGCGGTCGCTCAGGTCTTTGCCTGCATCAAGTTGGGCTTGTGCGGATTTGGCAATTAAACCGGCAATATGGTTTTTAAAGCTGCCGTTGCCTTGGGCGTCCAACGTCAGGGGTTTGCCTTCGGGGGATTTCAGGTTCAGGCTGTTGAGGTATGCGGGGTATAGGGGTTTGAGGAGGTCGGACAGTTTTTTCTCGTCATCGGTCAGTGTACCTGCGACCAGCTCGCGTTTGACGCGGTAGTCGAGCATGGAAATGTTCATTTTTTTGTAGTCGTTGATACCGTTGAACTGCCATTCGTAAGCCATGTCGGCATGATCCAAATCGGTAATCGGGCAGTAGGCAGATACGGCGAAAACTTTGTCGCTGCCGTCTGCCGCGCCTAAGGCTTTGAGGTGGTTTTCGTAATCTTTTTGGTCGGCTGTTGCGCCTAAGAGGGCGGACATCGCGCCGCCTGCGCTTGTGCCGTTGGAAATGATTTTTTCGGCATCGCCGGGCATGACTTTGTCGTTGGCTTTCAGGTAACGGACGGCGGCTTTCAAATCAACGATGGCGGCAGGTGCTTTGCCGGTGGGTTCTGTTCGGCCGCGTGCGCCAGGGGAGGCGACGACGTAGCCTTTGGAGAGCGCAACCAGGGCGGTGTTAGGCGATTTTTGGCCGTCTTCAGGCTCGCCGCGTTTGCCTTCTAAAGCGGGTTTGCCCGGTTCGGCCGGCATATAGCCGCCGATTTGGTTGGGCAGGAAAATCGGTGCGGTTTCGGCGTTGAAACCGTCTATCTCGCCGCCGTTGTAATAGGCTTCGGGTACATAAATATTGATGATTTCGTAACGGGTATCGACAGGATTGCGGACGTAAACCACGCCTTCGTAAGCGCGGAATTTGATGGCTTGACCGTTCACTTCGATGCTTTGTTCGGTGTATTTTTGTTTGGAGAAGTCTAGGTCGTAGGTGTCTGCGGTTTTGACGGAAGCGCAGGCGCTCAATCCCAGCGCGACAGAAACGGATAAGAGGGTTTTGTTTAGGGCGTTCATCATCATACTTTCTGAAGAGGTAAGCGGATATGATACGAATACTCAGGCCGTCTGAAACGCCAAGTCGGGTTTCAGACGGCCTGATTTCTTTGTAGCGTTATGTAGTGTTGTACGTTACGTTGTAAAGTAATATCGGCTTAAACTTCATCTATTTGATAAATATGAATTTAATAAGAAATTATGCCTTAAAAATCTATTTATCCGGTATCTGTAAAAGTTTGAATCTGTCTTGTAAATCAGTATGCAGGACAGGCATTTTTGCTTTATTCACAGATTGGTTCTATTTGTCAGAACGTTTTGCTCAATTCGACAAACATTTTGGTTTTGCCGTATTCGTAGAACTTGTCGTTGCTCCATGTTTTGTTGTGGGCAATGGTCAGGCGCGGGGTGATACCTTTGAAATGGAGGGCGCGGTGCCATACGCTCAGGGAGGCGGAGGTTTCTTTGTCGCGGCGGTTTTGTTCGTTGCTGAAGAAGGCGGGGGCTTGGTAACGGCGTTGGGCGGCGCTGAGGCGTAGGACGGTGGAGAGGCCTTTGGGCCACTCTTGCCCCCATGTGGTGCGCAGGGCGTAGCGGTTGAAGCTGTCGCTTTTGTCGTCGCGGTTGCGTTCGCGGTAGAGGTCGATACCGGCTACCCAGTATTGGCGCGCGTTGCGGTAGTACACGATGGAGTTGCTGAGCAGTTGGCTGGTGTTGTTGGAATGCTCGCGGCGGCCGTTTTTCAGACGGCCTGCTTCAAATGCGCTGAGGGTTTGCAGCTTGGGTTGCCACCAATGGTTGTAGTGGAGGCGTGCGCCGTTGGTGTAGGTGTAGGGGTCGTTGCCGTAGAAGCGGCGTTCATGGAACGGGGTCATGCCGATATCGTTGCGCTGGTCGGCATAGCCGATGCCTGCCGAAAAGCGTGTGGTGAGGTCGTTGTAGTTGGTGTGTTTGGGATAGATTTTGCCGTAATGGTCTGCGCCTGCCGTGGCATAGAAGCCGCGGGGCAGCGACCATTTTTTTTCTGCGCCGATTTGGTAATGGATGGCAGTGGCATCGATGGGTTCGGGGAATGTCCAGCCTCGGAAGCAGTCGTCGTCGGGATAGGCAAGGCGCACGGCGCGGCATTGTTCATCGTTCAGGTGGTTGCCCAGACGGCGTTGGCCGGGGGCTTGGTTGATGTTTTGTTCGCGCGTGATGTTCAAGCCGGCATTGAATTGCCATGAGTCGCGTTCACGCAGGGCTTTGCGGTAGGTTTCGATGCGTTCTTGCAAGGCAGGCGGGAGGGATTCGGTTTGCAGTTTGTCGAACTGGTCGGCTGCGGCTTCGTTTTGTTTGTCTTCAAACAAGGCGGTCGCAAGCTGCCAGCGGACGGCGGAGGCATCGGGTTGCTCGGCGATAAAGCGGCGGTAATGGCCGATGGCTTCGGCGGCGCGTCCTTCGGATTGGGCAAGCAAACCTTTGGCATAGCGTGCCATGGCGCGGTCGTGTTCTGGCCATTGTTCGTAAATGGGCAAAACGGCTTTGATGCCGGGGATGTTGTGGGCGACGACGGCGGAATACATGGCGCGTGCCAGTAATTCGGTGTTGGCAAGCAGGGTATCGGCATCGACGTTGATGATTTTTTCAGACGGCCTGTTTGTCTGCTCGGCAGGGATGTTGTGCGTTTCGGGTTGTTGGGGTTCGGCTGTATTGACTTGAAGCTCGGGTTTCACATCAGGCGGCACATCGGCGGCGTGAAGGGAAAGGGGAAGGATGGCGAGGAGGAGCAGACGTTTTTTCATGGCAATGTTTGGGATGTTATCGGTATAAGTGGGCAGATTGTACAATGTTTTGAGTCGGAAATTTTACAAACCGAGTGCCATTATATCTGATAAAGACGACAAAAGGCCATCTGAAACCCGATGGGATTTCAGACGGCCTTTATTTGCGAGTCGGATTTAGTTTTGGTCCAAGTCCAAATCCAAATCGGCTTTGTATTCGATACGGCCTTGGCCTTTGTCTTCGATGGAAACGTCCAGCTCTTGTTTGCCGCGTTTGAATTTCAGATCGGCATCGTCGTGTTTGATTTCAGACTCAACCACATGGAAACCTTTGCTGCGCGCGTGGGCGATCACTTTTTTGGCCAGAGAAGGAATGGAATTGTGTCGGCCGGAAATTTCGGCTTCGTATTCAAATTCGCCGTTGCCTTGATGATCGGCTTTGATGGTGTGCGCGCCTGCCGGACGGTAGATTTCGGAAGGCAGCGGGGAGGCGAATGCCGTGGCGGAGAAAAGAGCTAAAATGCCGGTGGCCAGTAACGATTTTGCTTTGGTCATCGGTTTTCCTTTCTGAAAAGGGTTTTGAGAACGAAATCATCTTATCGGCGTGCCTGAGGGGCGGCAAGCGGATAAACCTGATTTTACGCGCGGCTACATTACTTGTTTGGAGGGCGTTGATTCTTTGCTTTGGGCTGGTGTTTGCTTGCAGAAAAATACTGAAAGTAAAGGCTTAGCCGAGAAGGAACAATTTGCCACCGTGTGCCTTCAGCCATTGTTTGGCTTGGTCGACATGCGGTGTGAACGAGTGGGTTAGAGCCCAAAACGCAGGGCTGTGGTCGGGATGGCGCAGGTGGGCGAGTTCGTGCAGGCAGACGTAGTCGGCGACATATTCGGGCGCGCCGATGAGCCGCCAGTTGAGGCGGATGCCGGTAGTGTGGCGGCAAACGCCCCAGAAGGTTTTGGCGTTGGAAAGGGAAATGGCGCTCGGGGTAAGGCGGGTGGTTCGGATATGGCCTTCGAGGCGCGGCAGCAGATACTCGCGCGCACGCTCGTGCAGGAAGCGGTGCAAATGGGTGAGTTGGGCGGCGGTTTCTTTTTCGGGCAACAGAATTTCAGACGGCCTAAGTTGGATGTGGTTTGCTGCGTGGACGGACAAGGCAGTCTGAACGCCTTGATACCAAATCCATTCGGGAAGCGTGTCGGTGGGTGTTTGTCGGGCCGGTGTTTTGTTTAGGGTACGGCGCAGGAGGGCTTCGTTGTCGTTCAGCCATTGGGTAAAGGTGCGTTGGGTAACAAACGGAGGGATATTGATGCTGACGGTATCGGCGGAAACGGGGCGCAAGATGAGGTTTTTCTTGGCGCTGCGTTTGAGCTGGATATGAATGGTGAGGCCATCTGAAAGGGTGTGGGTATGGAGGTGGGGCATGATGTTGAGAAAAATATTGGACGGCATGAAAAGGGCGGGCATAGCGGCCCACCCGATGGAATGATTTATTTGGTTTTGGGCGCGAATGGGCCTTGTCCGGTAATCAGGGGCTGTTGGCTTTCGATCCATTGCTCGCATTGGGCCATGAGTTCGGCTTCATTGCCGTTGTTGTGGGCAATGGGTTTGCCGATGATGACGCTGACTGTGCCGGGGTATTTGAGGAAGGAGTTGCGCGGCCAAAACTCGCCGCTATTGAGTGCGACGGGGACGATGTCCATCTCGAACATTTTTGCCATGCGCGCGCCGCCGAGCTTGTAGCGGCCTTTTTCACCGGGCGACAGGCGTGTGCCTTCGGGGAAAATGGTAATCCAATAGCCTTCGTTTTTACGCGCAAGGCCTTGTTCTAAGAGTTGTTTGTTGGCTTCGCGGCTGTTGCTGCGGTCGATGCCGATGGTTTTAACCAGCTTCAAGCCCCAGCCGAAGAAAGGGATTTTGAAGAGCTCGCGTTTGGCAACATAGACTTGCGGCGGAAAAATCTCTTGCAGAGCGAGGGTTTCCCAGCCGCTTTGGTGTTTGGCGCAGATGATGGCAGGGTGGTCGGGAATGTTTTCCGCGCCGCTTAAGGTGTAGTTCAAACCGATGATGTGCTTGAGCGACCAGTTGAGGATACGCACCCAAACTTGCGCCATTTTGTGCGCACCGCCTTGGAAGGGTAGGGCAAGCAGCATAAAGGGGAACAGCAAAATAATGCTAGAGGAAAGGATGAACCAGTAAATCAGGTTGCGGATAATCAGCATATCGGGGAAAAGTCTGTCGTTTGAAGGCCGTCTGAACGCCGTTGTCGGCAGGTTTCAGACGGCCTTGTCGTTTATAGGATGGCTTGCGCGGCTTCTTCGATTTGTGTGTTTTCACGCATGATGTATTGCGAGAAAGCGAGCAGGTTGTCGAAGACTTGGGTGTGTTCGGGCAGTTCTTGCTCGTGTTGGGCCAGCGTTTTTTTGCCTTTGCCGGTCAGAACGAGCGCGGATTTGCCTCCTGCAGCATCAATGGCTTGCAGGTCGCGCAGGCTGTCTCCGACCAGCCAGGTTTCGGCGGCATTGGCCTTGAAGCGTTCGATGATGTCGATAATCATGCCGGGCTTGGGTTTGCGGCATTTGCAGTTGTCGGCGGCAGTGTGCGGGCAAAACCAAATGCCGTCGATGGTACCGCCTGCTTGAACGGCAAGGCGGTGCATTTTCGCGTGCATTTCGGTCAGGTCTTGCACGGTAAAGTATTTGCGGCCGATTCCGGATTGGTTGGTGGCCACGGCGATGGTGTAGCCTGCCTGCGTTAAAAAGGCGATGGCATCCATGCTGCCTTCGATGGGAATCCATTCGTCAACGGATTTGACGAAATCGTCGCGGTCTTGGTTGATGACGCCGTCGCGGTCGAGGATGATGAGTTTCATGGTGTTTTTTTAGATAGTGAGGGTCAATATTATATTAAAGATTAAAGAGTGTGCCTACGCTGTGTTATTATGCCGTCTTGTTTTAAGAATTCTTCTGATTGTGTGCTGATAGAAGCCTATTAATAAGGGGATAGCGTCATGTTTGCTTATATTTTCCTATTTTTGTTTGTTTCAGTAGCAGTAGTACTGATTATAAAGTCGCACTATCGGTGGACCTATTTTTTTGCTTCAATGCTATTTATGTTTTTGGCAGCTGGTATGTTGATGTTTACAGGGCAGTGGCAACGAGCGTTGAATTTTGCATCAGTATGTTTTGTCGTGTTTGCTTTGTTTCATAGATTAAAAATTCATTATTACAAACAACCATTGTTGATTTCAGACTTCCGACTCATTGTCGATTGGCGTAACTGGGAGACATTGTTTCATTATAAGGAGGCCATCGTTGGCGTACTGGGCTTATTGGTATTGATTGTTTATGCCGTATTTGGTTGGTATGATGCGGAGCCTATGGATATAGTATGGCAGTATACTGGTGCAATCATATTCATAATGTCATTTTTTGCAATGTGGTATTTTTCAAAGCATCCTGGAGCAGTTGGGACATGGCTGGATTCGTTGCCAAATGATGGTAGGGATGTATTTTTAAATTTGCCAATGTCTTGCAGGGCAGTATTTTTCCAAGTGCCGATGTTTGAAGGTAATGGACAGGAATTTGCTGAGAAACTGTTAACTGAAAACATGTATCCTGAAACATTGGAAAAACCCGATATTATCATCACGCTGATGGAATCAACGCTTAATCCACATAAATTTGATTTCACATCAGCCGATATTCCTAAATTAAGGATGTTTGAACAGCAGATGGATACCGTGTTTGCTTCTCCACTGCGCGTACATACATTTGGTGGTGCGACGTGGAAATCTGAATTTGCATTTTTAGCAGGCGTGCCGTCTACTGACTTTGGCGCATTGGCTAGTGGGGTATTTTATTCGGTGGTGCCACATTTACAGACTGGGCTTATCCGAAATTTGCGTGAGCATGGTTATTTTTGTGTGGCTTTGTCGCCATTTACTAAGGGCAACTATAACGCCAAAGCCGCCTATGACCATTTTGGTTTTGATCTTATGTTACAGCCTCAAGATTTGGGGTATCCCGCTCCGATGGGCAAAAATTTATGGCACATTTCTAGCGAAGAAATGATGCAATATGCGCGGATGATTCTAGAAAAACGTCATCCTAGTTTAGCAGATGTACAGCAACCGATGTTCGTCTATATTTTAACTATGAAAGAACATGGGCCTTACAGGACAGACATGGATAATGTGTTTGGACTGGACTCGCCAGATTTAGACGTGAAAACCATTTCTGCAATCAACGACTATATCGGGCGTATTGTCGATTTGGATAAAGCGACAGAAAGTTTTAACCATTACCTACATGAACGTAACAAACCGTTTGTATTTGCTTATTTCGGCGACCATCAGGCATCGTTTGATGGTGTCTCTCCCAAGAAAAAAGGGGAGGATACTCATCCCGACTATATTACGCAATTTACAGTTAGAAGTAATATTGCCTCAGGATTTAGGCAAGAACAGGATTTTCTTGACCTTGCTTTTGCTGGAGGAGTGTTAATGAATGTGGCAGGTCTTTCTCCTGCAGACAATTTCATGAAAGCAAATATGACCATGCGAAGTTTAAGTAATGGTAGGCTTGAAGATTGTTACAATAGTAAGCTTGTTAATGATTACCGGAATTATTTATATAGTATCCTGAAAATTGTACGTTAGGTGTTTAACTTAACTTAAATGATAAGACGTATGCTTTTAGAAAAAGAGGTACAACGATAATCTACGTAATCATACATTATTTATTTCTATAATATGTAGTGTAGTTTCCATAAAAAGACGGGCAAGAATGCCCGTCTTTTTGTAGTTTGAAAATCAAGTTTTGTAACATAAAGACTGTTTTGAGGTCTTTGTAAAAGCCCCTCAAATTCCTAAATTTCTACCAAGATATTTAGGGGATTGTTCGTGAGCATTTTCAGTAAAACTCTAAAGTCATAATAGCTGCTACTTCGCTTTGTTGTAGTTAGAGTAAGTGCTTAATTAGCAGCTTATTGAGCATTAACTGTATTATCAAAGAACCCGTTACTTCTGGTATTACATGCGGATGTCCTGCATATTCTACTGTTATCTATGTTCGGAGATATTTCACTTGTCTAATGGCACAGCCTTTCTGATTTCTAACTTATCTTATTACCCGCATTGATTTCAACCTGTGTTTCAAAGCTCTCAATATCTTTAGTGAAGTATTATTCTGATATCTGTCAGTATAGTATATTGAGAGTCTGGTTGATATGATGCGCTAAGGTGGGATTATAGGTTAATGCCTGCATAGGAGAGGTAATTTTGTGTTTTCCCTGTTGTTTGAGAGAAACCGCTTGAGTGATGGCTTGTGCCAGTGTTTCTGGGTTTTGACGTGAGAAAAAGAAGCCTGCATTTTCGTTCATGACTTCGGTACATGCCATATTGTCGGAGAAAACAACTCGGGTTCCGCACAAAATAGATTCTATGCCAACCAGTCCGAATGGTTCGTACAGTGATGCCATGATAGTGAAGTCAGCAGCTCGGTAAAGTTCAGGCATATTTTTGCAGAAACCAAGCTCAATAACGTTGTTCATTGGTCGAGGTAAGGGCGATCCTGCAACAGCCAGTTTGATGGGTAAATCGGTATGCTCGAAAAATTCTGCTAATAAATCCAAGCCTTTTCGGGTGTGTCCGGTTGATGGAAATAGGAAAATAGTTTCGTCGTCTTTGAATCCGTATCTCGCACGAGTTGCAGGAATTTCTTCCGGTTTGGTGTAGAAGCGTGCAGTATCGGCAGGTGGGTGGATAACACGGATTTTTTCAGAAGGCACTCCATAGAGGTTGATCAACTCGTGTTGCATTAGGTGTGAATGCGCCATGATCAATTTTGCTGTTGAGTAGTTGGTACGGTTACGCCGAATGATGAGTCTATCAAGTAAGTTTGGGGTTTTACCTATGTTGTGCAGGTAACCTAAGTGTGTACCGCCGCAGACAAAGATATCAGCATAATCACTAGGATTGCAGGCAATAAGAGGAATATTTCTGTTTTGCCGGAGTTTGGCCAATTGCATACTGAAGAAAAAAGGACGCAACTTTTTTGGAATCTTTTTTTGATTGACGTGATGCGTATCAACTTGGCGGTATTCAGGAACCGTTGTATCGATTTGTGCAGCAAAGACTGTAGGTTTGAGGCCGTGTGCGCTTAAACCACGGACAAGGTCGAAGGTGTAGCTTTCCATGCCTCCTCCTGGACGGAAGCAGTTAATAGCAATGTCGATAGAATAGTTCGGCTTCATTGTGTGGATTCTTTCGAATATTTTTCTGCTTTCAAACTGCTTTTCCATTTTTCAAAGGCCGTCTGAAAAACGGGTGTCAGTTTGGCGAAGGTTTCTGGGGTGTTTTTGACGTGGTAGAAGCCGCCGAGCGAGGGCGTGTCGAGGGCGAGGACGTAGTCTTCCATAAATGCGCCGTAGCCGTCTTCTTCGTCGGTGTAGTAGAACTCGGTAAACCGTTGGCCGAGTTCGGTAAAGTCGTCCGCCGTCAATGCGCCGTCCATGTGTTTGAGCAGGAAGTGCCGTCCGCTGATTTTGCCTGCAGTCATGGCGGCGAAGTCGGCTGCGGTTTCTGGGGCGGTTTGCCAGACGGGGTTGACGAGGCCTGCCTGCGCCGCCCACTGCCAGTACATGCCGATGTGGGTGGCGGCGTTTTCAGGCGGGAGCTGGTCGGGATAGTCTTCGTCGAGATGGAAACGGATATTGTCGTACATGGACGGTGTTTGTTGGGGGAAAGGAGGTATTGTAGCGGAAAATAATGAATTAGGCCGTCTGAAAGAGGGTGTTTCAGACGGCCTTAAGGGAATTTAACCTTTAAATACAGGGACAAGTTCCATTTGGCTCAGTATTTGGGCGGCAATGTTGATGATGCCGAAGAGGAAGACCCAAGCCATCAGCCAGAATCCGCCGTAAACTTTGTAGTTTTTGCCGGCACCGAATTTATGGCGCGAGCGGTAGAGCAGCATGGCGGGGATGATGCCTGTCCAGATGGTTGCGGCCAGGCCGACGTAGCCGATGGCGGTAACGAAGCCGGTAGGAAAGAGCAGGCAGGAAATCAGGGGTGGCAGGAAGGTCAGCGCGGCGGTTTTGGTACGGCCTGAGATGCTGTCGTTCCATTTGAAGATGTCGGCAATGTAGTCGAACAGGCCGAGCGTTACGCCGAGGAAGGACGTTGCGATCGCCATGTAGGAGAACAGGGTCAACACTTTGTCCATATTGCCGGTTTGGGCGAACTTGGACAGCGTTTCGATCAGGACGGAAACTTGGCCTTCTGCGGCGATAACCGGTGCAAACTCGCTGCGCGGCAGGTTGCCTTGGATGGCGATTTGCCAGAGGACGTAAATCACCAAGGCAATCAGCGTTCCTGCCCATAGGGATTTGGCCACTTTGGGCGCGTCGCCTTTAAAGTATTTGAGCAGGCTGGAAACGTTGCCATGGAAACCGAATGAGGCAAGGCAGACGGGCAGTGCAGTGGCGGCATACATCCAGTAGCTGGTGCCGGCCGGGGCTTGGGTATCAAACAAAACAGGCATTTTGGCATCGGCAATCAGGCCGCCGGTTGCCCAGATGAAGGTGAGTACCATGCCGCCGATGAGGATGCTGGTGAAGCGGTCAACCAAGCGAGCGGATGCCCAAACGCAAAAGGCGAGGATGCCGAAGAAGACGAGTTGGCCGACGATCAGCGAAATTTCGCTGCCTACCGCGCTGCCGATGCCTTTGGCGGTCAGGTCGCCGCCGACGAAGATGTAGGCGTAAGTGAGCAGGTATAAAACGAAGGCGACGGCAACGCCGTTGATGATGTTCCAAGCCGGGCCGAGCAGGTCTTTGACCATGGTGTCGAAGCTGGCGCCGTGCGGATAATGGGTGTTGACTTCCAAAATCATCAGGCCGCTGGAGAGCATGGAAAACCAGGTGTACAGCAACACTGCCAGCGAGCCGGTAAACCATACGCCGGAGGTGGCGGTCGGGTTGGCAAGCATGCCTGCGCCGATAATCGTACCGGCGATAATCATCGCGCCGCCGAATAGGGAAGGGGTTTTGGTTGACATTGTTTATCTTTCTTCTAGAAATGCGTGGCTGCCATTATGCCGTAAAGTGTAAGAAAAGGTAAAGCAAAGGCCGTCTGAAAACCCGATTGTCGTTTTCAGACGGCCTTTGATGTGTATAAACGCAACTGATTAAATCAATTTTCTCAGTTTCAATTCGTTTTTCAGATACGCGTAATAAACTGGCGCGACGATGATGCCGCCGATGCCGAAAATGCGTTCAAAGACGACCATCGCCACCAGCAATTCCCATGCGCTGGATTCGATTTCCGAGCCGATGATTTTGGCGTTGAGGAAATATTCGAGCTTGTGGATGACAACGAGGAAAACCAGCGATGCGAGTGCGACGTAAAGCGATGCGCCGAGGCTCAAAATAATGATGATGGTGTTGGAAATCAGGTTGCCCGCCACCGGAATCAGGCCGACGATAAAGGCGACGATCAGGACGGTCATTTTAAACGGCAGCTCAACGCCGAAAAGCGGCAAAACTAAATAAAGGTACAGGCCGGTCAGGAAGGTGTCGATCAGTGAGATTTTGACTTGGGCGAGGAACACGCGTTCAAAACTGGTTTCAAAATTGACGATGCGGTGCACCAATTCGGCTTTAAACAGAGGCATTTTATGGCGGTTTTTGCGCATTTTCAGGCGGTGGAAGCTGAGCATGGCGCCGATGATGATGCCGATGAGGATGTACACGAATGACGTGATGCTGTTTTTACTGATACGGGTCAGCGCGGCGCGGTATTCTTCAATCAGCTTGATTGCCGAGGCTTTGATTTCGGCCATATTGTTGGGCAGCATATTGAGAATGGCCGCAGGCAGGTCTTGGCTGTTTTTGGTGTCTTCCAAAATTGCCGCCAGCTTGGCCAGCATGAAGCCGACATGGCCGCCGTGTATCAGGTGGTAAATACCCAAAGACATCATCGTGATGATGCTGAACACGATGGCCAGAGTCAGCGTGGTGGAAATCAGGTTGATATTGTGCGCATTGAGCGATTTATGCAGCCGCGTGTTGCGCGGTAAAACACGGCGGCGGAGTTTGAGGATGACGCCGTTGGTGCGCGTAATAAAGATATAGGTCAGGATAACCGACAGCAGCAGCGGCAGAAAATGGTAGTGCAAGACAATCAGCAAGGCCAAGCCCATCAGGATATAGGAAGCGTTGCGGAAAGTCGGGTTGTCGGCGTGGGAAGAGAGTAAGGACATGTGAAGCCAATAAGGTAAAAAGCAAAAAAACAGGTCAGGCCGTCTGAAAAATCATGTTCAGACGGCCTAACTTAATGACAGTGATTAGTCGTGTAATGAGGCCGCGTGTACCGTGTTTTCCAACAAAGTGGCAATCGTCATCGGGCCGACGCCGCCGGGAACAGGCGTAATCATGGATGCGCGTTCTTTAGCGACATCAAACTCCACGTCGCCGCACAGGCTGCCGTCGTCCAAGCGGTTGATGCCCACATCGATAACGACTGCGCCGGGTTTGACCCATTCGCCTTTAACGAAATTCGGAATGCCTACGCCGACCACCAAAATATCTGCGGCGGCAACTTCATCGGCAAGGTTTTGCGTGGCGCTGTGGCAAATGGTTACCGTCGCGCGGGACAGCAGCAATTCCAACGCCTGTGGGCGGCCGACAATATTGGACGCGCCGACGACGACCGCTTTTTTGCCTTTCGGGTCGATGCCGTAGGCTTCCAACAAAGTCATCACACCTTTGGGTGTGCAAGGGCGCATCAGCGGCATTTTGACGACCAGGCGGCCGACGTTGTAAGGGTGGAAGCCGTCCACATCTTTATGCGGCTCGATACGCTCCAAAACCGCTTGGCTGTCGATGTGTGCCGGCAGCGGCAGTTGCACCAAAATACCGTCGACGGCAGGGTCGCCGTTCAATTCGTCCACCAGTTTCAGCAAATCGTCTTGCGTGGTTTCAGACGGCAGCTCATAAGAGCGCGATTCGATGCCGCTTTTTTGGCAGGCCAGTTTTTTATTGCGTACATAAACCGCGCTAGCAGGGTCGTCGCCAACCAATACCACCGCCAAGCAAGGCGTGTGCAAACCTTTTTCCTGACGCGCTTTTACCGCCTGCGCGACCGCCTCGATGCGTTGCTGGGAGATTTTTTTTCCGTCTATAAGTTGTGCAGCCATGATTTTTCCTCCTCAATAGGGATAAATATTGCGTTTAAATTATCGCATTTTTCAGACGGCCTGACACAAAAGAGTAGCCCTGATTGTGAAGCATAAAAATAAATAACGATTAAAAATAATAGGATAATCAAAAAATGAAAAAATAAAGCAAAGTAGGTGTTGACCGGGCTGAAAAGGGTCTGTATAGTTCAGGTCTTCAGTCGGGGCGTAGCGCAGCCCGGTTAGCGCATCTGCTTTGGGAGCAGAGGGTCGTGAGTTCGAATCCCACCGCCCCGACCACAAAATTCTTAGCACGAATCGGCATGAGCGCCCGTAGCTCAACCGGATAGAGCACCGACCTTCTAAGTCGGGGGTTACAGGTTCGATTCCTGTCGGGCGTGCCAATTTTTACGGTGGCTGTAGCTCAGTTGGTAGAGCCCTGGATTGTGATTCCAGTTGTCGTGGGTTCGAGCCCCATCAGCCACCCCAGATGAAAGCCTGCATATTGTATGCAGGCTTTTTTCCGTTTATACCCGAATTTTACTTCAGATTTAATTGGGTTTCAAAAAAGTATTTATCAAACCGTTTCATCATGGCATCGGCAAAAATGGTGTTTGCTGTGTTATCAAATATCAATGAATACGCAGTCAAGCCCGAATATTGTACCGTTCGGTATCTTTTTATGGCGTTTCGCCGTTATCCTTTATAATACCCCGATTATTTTCTGTTTCATTCCCAAAGGAACCGCATCATGTCCGAATGGTCAGCTCCAGAATTCGAATCCAAAATCTGTCCGCCCGAAAAGCTGGCGGAGCGTTTGGCGGCATTGCCCCGTCCGCTGGTGTTTACCAACGGCTGTTTCGATATTCTCCATAGGGGCCATGTAACGTATCTGGCGCAGGCGCGATCGGCCGGTGCGACTTTGGTATTGGCGTTGAATACCGATGCTTCGGTGCGCCGTCAGGGCAAAGGGGACGACCGTCCGATTAATCCTTTGGAAAACCGCGCGGCAGTGGCAGCGGCATTGGCGAGCGTGGATTTGGTCACATGGTTTGATGACGATACGCCGGCCGCGCTGATTGAAATGGTCAAACCCGATGTATTGATTAAAGGCGGCGATTGGCCTGTGGATAAGATTGTCGGTGCGGCCGAGACGTTTGCGCGTGGTGGCAAAGTATTTTCGATTCCGTTTTTACACCAGACTTCGACCACCAAAACTTTGGCGAAAATCCGCGAAGCCGGAGGAGGCGAATGACGGATTTGAACAGCCGCCATTGGGCCTTGCTCGCCGCGCTTTCAGACGGCCTGCCGCAACACGTTTCTCAGTTGGCGCGAGTGGTTGGGATGAAGCCGCAACAATTAAACGGATTCTGGCAGCAGATGCCGGGCCATATCCGCGGTTTGCTGCGCCAGCATGACGGGCAATGGCGCTTGGTGCGCCCTTTGGCTGTGTTTGCCGAAGAATCTCTGCAACAAATGGCCGGAAAACAGGGTTTTCGTGCGCAGTTGAAACACGAATGTTCGTCCAGCAACGATGAAATCATGGCATTGGCGCGCCAGTCGGCAGATTTGGCGCATAAGGCCTTGTGTGTGGCGCATTTCCAAACCAAAGGCCGCGGACGGCAAGGGCGAAGCTGGGTCAACCGACAGGGCGAATGTCTGATGTTCAGCCTGGGCTGGGCGTTTGATAAGCCGCAGTATGAGCTGGGTTCGCTGGCGTTGGTGGTGGCATTGGCCTGCCGCCGTGCGCTTGCCGATATCGGTTTGGACGTAAATATCAAGTGGCCGAACGATTTGGTCGTGGCCAACGATAAATTGGCCGGTATTTTGATTGAAACGGCGCGAGTAGAGAATAAGACTGTCGCCGTCATCGGCATCGGCATTAATTTTGTATTGCCGAAAGAAGTTGAAAATGCCACTTCCGTGCAGGCCTTGTTTCAGACGGCCTCTAAGCAGGGTGTAAGCGTCAAAACCTTGTTGAATGCGGTATTGGCGCAACTTGATGTGCTGTTGAACGAATACGCGCAAAACGGATTTGCATCATGTGTCGGCGAATACAATGCCGCCAACCGCGATACGGACAGACCGGTATTGCTGCTTCAGGAAGGACGCGTTGTTCACGAAGGCGTAGTCAAAGGCGTGGATGCGCAAGGTGCGTTGCGTTTGCAGACGGACAAGGGCGAGAAAACCATCGTCAGCGGCGAGATCAGCTTGCGTCCGGATAACCGTCCGGCACAACCTGCCGCCGCCAAGCCGGAACGCTTTTTGCTGCTGGACGGCGGCAACAGTCAGTTGAAATGGGCATGGGTGGAGAACGGCACATTTTCCGAAGTCGGCCGCGCGCCGTATCGTGATTTGGCCCAGCTGGGCGAAGAATGGCTGCAATTTGCCGATGACGATGTGAAGATTGTCGGTTGCGCCGTGTGCGGTTCGGTAAAAAAAGCGATGGTGGAAGAGCAATTAACCCGTCCGGTCGAATGGCTGTCTTCCATGCCGCAGGCTTTGGGTATCCGCAACCATTACCGCCGCCCTGAAGAACATGGCTCCGACCGTTGGTTTAATGCGCTGGGCAGCCGCCGCTTTACGCAAAACGCCTGCGTCGTCGTCAGCTGCGGCACCGCCGTAACCACCGACGCGCTGACGGAAGACAATCATTATCTCGGCGGCACCATCATGCCCGGTTTCCACTTGATGAAAGAGGCGATGGCGCTCAAGACCGCCAACCTCAACCGCCCCATCGGCAAGGTATATCCGTTCCCAACCACAACGCCGAACGCCATTGCCAGCGGCATGATGGATGCCGTTTGCGGCGCGTTGATGATGATGCATGGCCGTCTGAAAGACAAAACGGGCGAAGGCAAACCGGTCGATATTATTATCACGGGCGGCGGCGCGGCCAGAGTCGTGCAGGCGCTGCCGGAGTCATTCGTTCATGACAATCAAGTGAAAATCGTCGATAATCTCGTGATTCACGGGCTCTTGCATTGGATTGCCCATCGCAACGGACAATAAAAAGGAAAACGCATCATGAAATGGCTGTTTGCGGTCTTGGTCGCACTCAACATCATTGTTTTTGGCAGCATGGTTGCCTATCGGACACAACATAAAACCGCGAAACCCGAATCTGCCTTGGAAGGCGGCACGCACGAATTATTGCGCCCGTCTTCTTTGGACGCGCCCAAAGCCGAGCCTCAGCAGGCATCGCAACCCGATTGGGTGGCGGATGAATCAGACGGCCTGATTATGGCAGAACCTGAATCCGAAGAAGCAGAAGCCTTGCGTAAAAAGCAAGAAGCGCAGCAGTTGAAAGAGAAAAAAGAAAAAATGCGCCGCGAGAAAGAAGCGCAAGAGCGTCGCGCAGCCGAAGAAGAGATGGACGCGGCCGGCGTGGAACGCTTGTGTACCAGCAGCGCCACCGTAGTGATGGATGAAGACGATTACCACCGCATCAAAGGCTTGTTGGGCAAATGGCCTCATGCGGCCAGCCGCAGTATCGAAAAACGTAACGGCGCATCCGGTGGCGAAACTTCTTCCAAAACCTTCCGCGTGGTCTTGCCTGCCGACGGCGACACTTCCGCCCAGCTTGATGCCTTGGGCAGCCGCGGCTTTAGCGGCAGTATTCACAACGGCGAAATCAGCATTGACGTAACACGCAGCCGCTCTTCCGCCCAAGTTTTGATTTCACGCTTGTCCAGCGCAGGTTTTGGCGGTGCGCGCATTGTCGAACAGGAAGACAGAAGCGCACCCGATACCGGTTTGAGCGTAGCACGCATGACCGTGGTCTTTATGGCGGTCGACGAGCGCGATGCCCAAGACATCAGAAACATTGTCGGCCGTTATGGCAAGTTGAACATGAAAACCTGCCGATAATCAGGCCTATTCGGTTTCAGACGGCCTGATAAGCAGCCGGCCAAGCCTGATAAACCGAACGCCAAAAAACACGAAACCCACTGTATCGGCAGTGGGTTTCATGTTTTTCGGTTTTGAGTATCTGATATAAAGGGGAACAGGTATGTTTCGTATATGCGCACTCCGAGTATCAAGAGATAATGGGAAAGAGGGGGATAAAATCTGTCGTTTAATGGCTCGGATTAGGACGTCTTCCGAGTGGTTTTGATTATACGCTAATAATAACTATTATCAATAGCAAAATTGAAAAAATAATGGTTTTTGTTGTAATGCTTTGTTTTGTATGGAAATTAAATTGTGGCATTGGCTTTGCCGTGATTGAAAAGGCCGTCTGAACGTCAAACGAACAGGCCGGTTGAAATAGGGTAAGGCAAACATTTCAACCCTATATTTCAGACGGCCTTTTGATTTGTTTCAATCACTCATAAATCCAAGCAATCAACATATCCAAAGCCATATAAAATACCGTATAATCAAGGCCAAATTAACTTTGCCTGCTCGTCGGGCCGTCTGAAAAATTATGCAACAAACCTACGCCGCGGTACAGCGAGATTTGCTCGAAGCCAACCACCTTTCCCCCGATTTGCTCGCCCAAAGCCTGAGTATTATCGGCGCCAACCATGTCGATTATGCCGACATCTATTGCCAGCGTACTGCCTATGAAAGTTGGCATTTGGAAGAAGGCATCGTCAAATCGGGCAGCTTCCAAATCGATCAGGGTGTGGGCGTGCGTGCCGTTTCGGGCGATAAGACTGCTTTTGCCTACGCCGACAGCCTGTGTATCGATTCGATCAACCGCTCTGCCAAAGCCGTGCGCGTGATTGGTGCGGCTGGCGGCGAAGCCAGCGTCAAAGTGCCGACACCTGCCTACGGCAAGCCTGTCCATATGGCGATTGACCCTATTGCCAGTCTTGATTCTGCTGCCAAAGTCGCGCTGTTGAACAAAGTTGAAACGCTGGCCAAAGCCGCCGATCCGCGTATCGTGCAAGTGATGGCCGGTTTGACCTGCGAATACGACATGGTGTACATCGCCCGTCTGGACGGCAAACACGCTGCCGATATCCGTCCGATGGTGCGCATGAACGTAACCGTCATTGCCAAGCAGGGCGAGCGTCGCGAGCAGGGCAGCGCAGGCGGTGGCGGGCGTTATGATTTGGCGTATTTCGATGAAAACTTGGTGCATCGGTTTGTCGATTCCGCCGTCAAACAAGCCCTGACCAATCTTGAATCCCGTCCTGCGCCTGCCGGCGAGATGACCGTTGTTTTGGGCAACGGCTGGCCGGGCGTGTTGTTGCACGAAGCGGTTGGACATGGTTTGGAAGGCGATTTCAACCGTAAAGAAACCAGCGTTTTCTCCGGCCGAATCGGCGAGCGCGTGGCTGCCAAAGGCGTTACCGTTGTGGATCAAGGCGATATTGCCGACAGACGCGGCTCGCTCAATATCGACGACGAAGGCAACGAAACCCGCCGTACTGTATTGATTGAAGACGGTATTTTGGTCGGCTATATGCAGGACGAAACCAACGCCCGCCTGATGGGTATGCAATCGACCGGCAACGGCCGCCGCGAAAGTTACGCTTCCGCTCCTATGCCGCGCATGACCAATACCTTTATGGAAAACGGCGGCTATGAGCCGGAAGAAATCATCGCGTCCATCGACAAGGGCATTTACGCCGTCAACTTTGGCGGCGGACAAGTGGACATTACCAGCGGCAAGTTCGTGTTCAGCGCATCCGAAGCGTGGTGGGTGGAAGGCGGCAAACTGCAATATCCTGTCAAAGGCGCGACCATCATCGGCAACGGTCCCGAAGTGCTGAAACACGTTTCCATGATAGGCAACGACACTGCGCTCGACAGCGGCATCGGTGTCTGCGGCAAAGAAGGGCAGAGCGTTCCTGTCGGCGTCGGACAACCGACACTGAGGATTGATGCCGGACTGACCGTCGGCGGTAGCGAAATTTAAACGGCAGGCCGTCTGAAAGGTTTTCAGACGGCCTTTTGCATTAGGATAAAACCATGCAGGAACAGAATCGGAAATCAAGTTTTCCCATAGTGATGTTGCTGGTGTCGGTTGCACTGTGGATAGCATCTTTGTCCAATGTTGCATTTTATTTGGGCAATCATGAAAGCATGAAGGGTTTGACCGTTTTGATTTTGGGGTCGATATTTGCTTCTTTGGATATCAGATATTGTGCGGCCTATGCGAATTATGTTTGGTTGGCGGCCATTGTGTTGCTGGTGTTGCGGAAGAAGGTTGTGCCTGTCCATACGGCACTTTGGGGCTTGGCGCTGGTGGCTTTCAGTGTGAAAGCCGTACACGTCGATGAAGCAGGGAATACATCGGATATTGTGCGCTACGGCGCGGGATTTTATTTGTGGTATGCCGCATTTGCGGTTGCCACCATCGGCACGTTTGCCGGAAAGATTAAGGAAAGAAAAGCCACAACGCTGGCAGATGGGACGAGAAATGACGCTTGATGAATGGTTGCGCCAATCGGCACTGCCCAAAAATGAAGCGCGGATGTTGTTGCAATATGCGCTGGGTTACACGCGTGCGCAGTTGGTTACACGCGGTACGGACGATTTGGCGGAATCTGACCTGCAAATCTTGGAGGCTTTGGCGCAACGCCGTCTGAAAGGCGAGCCGATGGCCTATCTGTTGGGCGAGCGCGAGTTCTACGGACGACGCTTTACCGTCAATCCCCATGTGCTGATTCCACGCCATGAAACTGAGCATTTGGTGGAAGCCGTGCTCAAACGCTTGCCGTCGCAAGGCCGTGTGTGGGACTTGGGGACGGGAAGCGGCGCCATTGCCGTAACCATCGCGCTTGAACGCGGTGATGCCGATGTTCGTGCATCCGACATCAGCGTCGGTGCTTTGGATACTGCCCGTCAAAATGCGGCCGAATTGGGCGCAAAAGTGGAGTTTGCGCAGGGTTCGTGGTTTGATACCGACAAGCCGTCTGAAGGCCGATACGATGTGATTGTTTCCAATCCGCCGTATATCGAGGATGGCGATGAACATTTATCGCAAGGTGATTTGAGGTTTGAACCGCAAAATGCGCTGACCGACTTTTCAGATGGCCTCAGCCATATCCGCCACATTACCCAAGAAGCCCCTAAATACCTGAAAGCCAACGGCTGGCTGCTGTTTGAACACGGCTATGACCAAGGCAAAGCAGTGCGGAACATTATGCTGGAGAACGGTTTTGCAGAAGTGGCAACCGAACAGGATTTGGCTGGATTGGATAGGGTAACGCTGGGGCGTTTGCCTGCTTAATGGGCATGGTTTGTCGAAATATAAAAAAGGGCGTGTCGATCACGCCCTTTTGGTTTTTTGGTTTAGCTGTTCAGACGGCCTGGTTTAACGCCAAGCAGCGACGAACTCCGCCCAGTGTTGTTTTTCTTCGGCTTGTGCGGCCAGATAATGTTTGATGCGTTTGATTTCGACTTCGTATTCGTCGGCATCGAGCGCGCCGCTCATCATGCGAAAGCGCATGTACATCAGGTAGGTATTGGCGGCATCGGTTTCGCAATAGTCGCGGATGTCTTTCAGACGGCCTGCATGATAGGCGTCCCAAACCTTGCTGCCGTCCATGCCCAATTTGCCGGGGAAGCCGCAGAGTTTGGCCATGTCGTCCAAAGGTACGCTGGCACGCGGTTGGTAGAGGGCGAGCAAATCCATCAGGTCGCAATGGCGGGTGTGGTAGCGGCTGATGTAGTTGTTCCACTTAAAGTCGCGACTGTCGCCAAAGTCGCCGTCGCCCATGTCCCAATAACGGGCGGCGCTGATGCCGTGTATCAGGGCGCGGTAGTGGAGGACGGGCAGGTCGAAACCGCCGCCGTTCCAGCTGACGAGTTGCGGCGTATAGTTTTCGATGACCTCGAAGAACTTGGCAATCATGACTTCTTCGCTGTCTTCGGGATCGCCGATGGTGCTGACGCGGATTTTGTCTTGCCCCCAGCGCATACAGCAGGAGATGGCAACGACTTGGTGCAGATGGTGTTGCATAAAGTCGCTGCCGGTTTTGGCACGGCGTTGCTGTTGGGCAAACAGGACGACCTCATTGTCGGGCAAATCGGCAGGCAAATCGTAAAGCTGGCGGATGCCGTTTACGTCGGGAATGGTTTCGATGTCGAAGGCGAGTATCGGAGTCATGGCGTGATCGGGTTGGATAAGGGATGATGTCATTGTGGCATGACGGCGCAGATAAAAAAAGAGGCAATCCCCCACAGGATTGCCCCAATACCTCAAATCAGAGATTTACGCTTCACAAACAATACAGGCTTTCACCTGCGGCTTTACAGATGCAGCTCAACTCTGCATCGGTAAACTTTCATTTCGGGCATTGCACCGAAATCCTCTAAAATACCGCAATTTCTTGCAATATCAGAAAACTGCTTACAAAAGTATCTAAAACCAGCGAGGCCGTCTGAACGTTTTGTAATTTGATGTAGTGAAATTTACGCGAATTTTTACAGTTTGCCAAGTATTTTTTTCTGAAGGCTTGTTTTAGTATAAATTTCAATTATTGTCATATTTTTGCAATTATATTTCATAATTGTTTTAAATTTAGATATTTATTTTGTTTTTTTAAATTTTAATTTAATTTTATTTCATATTTTGAATGATTAAAATGTATTTTTTTAGATGGACTGTTTTTTAATATATTGTTTTTAAAAGAAATTAAATTTAATATGTAAATGAAAAAAGTGTATTGGGACTGATGTTTTTCATTTGAGAAAAAATATAGGGTTGTTTGAAAGTTTCAATCACGATGAAAAAAGTTGTTTTTAAAGCATTTAAAGCGGAATATTATTTGATTGTTTAAAATCAAACATAAGTTTCGGTTTGATTCAATTAAAATGAAAAAGCGGCGAAAGAAGGATTTTGCCGCTTTTTGCATATTCAAATTGTAATTCAATGTAGTCAATAAAAGCTGCTTTCGCCTTCGGGACGGGTTTTGAAGCGTTTGTGCAGCCAGAAATATTGTTCGGGATGCTCGCGTACCCGCTCTTCGATGAAGTCGTTCATGCGCTGGGTATCGGCTTCGACATTTTCGGTCGGGAAATTGTCCCAAGCCGGATAGAAGCGCAGGGTTACGGTATTGTCAGCTTCGCGTGTGGGAATGGCGGGAATGATTTTGGCTTTGGTCATACCGGCGATGCGGCTGAGGCCGGTAATCGTGGCCGTCTGAATGCCGAAGAAATTGACGAAAATGGAATCGTTGCGGCCGAAGTCTTGGTCGGGCAGATAAAGAAAGGGCGCATCGCTTTTGCGCAGGTGTTTGATGATGGCGCGCAGGCCTTCTGTGCGGCCGATCAGGAAAACATTGTTGTAGCGGTGGCGGCCTTTCAGGATTTGCTCGTCCAGGGCTTTGTTTTTTTGGTGCGAATACATGCTGGTCAGCGGCACATCCTGATTGAGCGTGTAAACCGCCATTTCAAATGCGGTAAAGTGCGGATAGAGGATGATGACTTTTTCGCCGGCGGCGAGGGCTTCGTCAAGATGGTGTTTGTCTTGATAGCGTACCAACGAGCGCAGCTTATCCGCAGGCGCGTACCAGTAGAGGCCGTATTCGAGCATCAGCTTCGCCATGTGTTGGAAATGGCGTTTGAGCAGGGCAGTGCGCTGGCTGTCGTTTAGCTCGGGAAAGCATTTTTTGAGGTTTACCTCGCCGACTTTGCGGCGTGGTTTGACTGCGTAATAGGCGAGAATACCGATCGCGTCGGCAATCTTGTGCAACACGCAAAAAGGCAGCAGGCGGATGAGATAGAGAAAAAGGAAGGCGGCTTTCATGAAGGCTCGCTGTATGTGGGCAAAGGGCTATTATAACCGAAAGGCCGTCTGAAAACGGGCTGGAACATATTTCAGACGGCCTGAATGTCGGCCTACCATTGAAAACGGCCGCGCTTGACCTGCAAGCCGTCGGGGTTGAGTTGCGAAGCCAATCCGTGATTGCGCAGGGCGTGGGTGAGGGCGACGGCGAGTCCGTCGGCGGCATCGGCTTGCGGGGTACCTGAAAGTGCAAGCATTTGGACCACCATATGCTGCACCTGCTCTTTGGCGGCCTTACCCTTGCCAACCACCGCCTGCTTGACCTGAAGCGCGGTGTATTCAAACACGGGCAAATCGTGCATGACCAAAGCGGCAATCGCGGCACCGCGCGCCTGACCGAGCATTAACGTCGCGGCTGGGTTGACGTTGACGAACACTTGTTCGATGGCTGCCTGATGCGGCTGATAGTGGCGGATGATTTCATCGATATGGCGGACAATCACGGCGATGCGTTCGGAAAGCGACGCGCCGGTCGGCGTTTTGATACAGCCGGAAGCAACATAATGATGTTCGCGGCCGTGGACATCAATAACGCCGAAGCCGGTTACGCGACTGCCGGGGTCGATGCCGAGAATGCGTGTAGGTTGGAACTGGGACATAGTGCGTGTTTAAAGTAATCGGTGTTTCAGGGCAGGCAGGCGCGTGCGCACGCTTTGCAGTCGCGCGGTATCCAAATCGGCACAAATTACGCCTTCGCCTTCCGACAACGTCGCCAACACATCGCCCCAAGGGTCGATAATCATACTGTGGCCGAATGTGCGGCGGCCGCTTTCATGCAGTCCACCTTGTGCCGACGCGATGACGTAGCATTGGTTTTCCACTGCGCGGGCGCGCAGCAGCAATTCCCAATGCGCCTTGCCGGTCGTGTAGGTAAACGCGGCCGGCAACAGCAAAACATCAAACGGCTGCTGGGCGCGGAAAAACTCAGGAAAGCGCAAATCGTAGCAGACGCCGGCCGCCAGCGGAACATCGTCCACGCTCAATTTCGGCACATCGCTGCCTGCCAGTATCGTATCGGCTTCGGCGTAGCGTTCGCCCAAACCGGAAAAGCCGAAAAGGTGCATTTTGTGGTAAAGCCCGACTCGGTTGCCGTCGCGGTCATACACCAGCATCGTGTTCATCACCTTGCCCGCGTCTGGGCTTTGCAGCGGAACCGTACCGCCAAACAACACCACGCCGCATTCCCTTGCCGTTTCGCTTAAGGCCGTCTGAAAACGGGTGTCGCAGGTTTCGCCGACGCGTCCATCGTCCAAAGGCTCGGCAAATGCCAGCTTGTCCGTATTGTTTTTGCCCATCAGCGGCCAATATTCGGGCAGCAACACCCAATCCGCCCCTTGTTCGGCCGCCTCGCGGACAAGGCGTTTCATCGTGGCAATATTGGTTTCGGGGTTGGTGGACGACACCATTTGCACCGCGGCAGCGCGTAAAGAGTGCATCATCAAAACTCCTGTCAGATTTTGCAAGAATTGTAACTTGTTTACGCACAAGGCCGATACAATCGCCTCACAATTCCTCTCCAAAAAAGGATAAACCATGAACTTGAAACTTCTCCTCACTGCCGCACTTTCCACCGCCGCACTGGCCGCACATGCCGACGTACAGCTTTACGGCAGCATCAAAAGCGGCATCGAAACCTCGCAAACCCGTTTTGGCGGCCAAACATACAGCCGAACTGCCGTTGCCGACCAAGGCAGCCACATCGGTTTACGCGGCTCGCATCCGATTGGCGGCGGAACGAATTTTATTTGGGAAGTCGAACAAGACACACCGGTCGGCAAAAGCGGCTCCATCCGCCAAGACTGGCGCGAACGCCGAGATAATTTTGGCCGTTAAAGGAAAGATTGGATAGTAAAGGCCGTCTGAAAAAACCAGGATAACTGGTTTTCAGACGGCCTTTGTTCTTATAATAGCGGTTTATCGTTTTCACGCACCCAGCAACGGAGTTTCCATGCAGTTTTCAGCATTCGGCGAAAAATTCACACAACACAGCGGTATTTTGCAGTTGATGGACGATTTGGGCGACGCGCTCAAAAGCGACAAGCCCGTCAATATGCTTGGTGGCGGCAATCCGGCGAAGATTGCTGAAGTCAATGCCGTGTTCGCCGATGTGTTTTCCAAGCTGGCGGCGGAACACGCTGTTGAGAATATCGGCAATTATTCCAATCCGCAGGGCGATGCGACGCTGATTACGGCTTTGACTGAGTTTCTCAACCGCGAATACGGCTGGAATCTGACGGCAGACAATATCGCGCTGACCAATGGTTCGCAAAACGCGTTTTTCTATTTGTTCAACCTGTTCGGCGGCAAGTTTAATCTTTCAGACGGCCAAACGGCTGAAAAAGCCATTTTGTTGCCGCTTGCGCCTGAATATATCGGTTATGCCGACGTGCATGTCGAGGGGCAGCATTTTATTTCGGTAAAACCGAAAATCGAAAATGTCGAACACGAAGGCGAAGCGGGATTTTTCAAATACCGCGTGGATTTTGACGCGCTGGAGAGCCTGCCTGAATTGAAAGAGGGCAAAATCGGTGCGATTTGCTGTTCGCGCCCGACCAACCCGACCGGCAATGTGTTGACCGACGGCGAGATGGCGCGGCTGGACGCTTTGGCTCAGGAACATGGGATTCCGCTGATTATCGACAACGCTTACGGAATGCCGTTCCCGAATATTATTTACAGCGATGTGACGCTCAACTGGCACGAAAACATTATCCTCTGCTTCAGCCTTTCTAAAATCGGCCTGCCCGGCGTGCGTACCGGCATTATTGTCGCTGCGCCGGAAGTGGTCAAAGCCGTCAGCAGTTTGAATGCGATTGTGAATCTGTCGCCAACCCGTTTCGGCGCGGCGATTGCGGCTCCGCTGTTAAACGACGGCCGTCTGAAACAGCTGGCCGACGAAGTGATTCAGCCGTTTTACCGTCAGCAGGCGCAAACGGCGGTTTCCCTGCTCAAGCGTGAATTGGGCGCGTATCCGTTGAAAATCCACAAGCCTGAAGGTGCGATTTTCTTATGGCTTTGGTTTGAAAACCTGCCCGTTTCGTCGCAAACTC
>NZ_KV831681.1:26397-49531 GCF_001837185.1 Neisseria sp. HMSC064D07
CATCCGCATGAGCATTGCGCAGGACGCGGAAACGTTGGAAAAAGGCATTGCCGCGATCGGTCGCGTGGTGCGCGGTTTGTACGATAAAAAATAAATGCTGTGAATAGACAAAGGCCGTCTGAAACCTGAACAATCGGGTTTCAGACGGCCTTTTTGTCGGATTTAGATATGGTGGATAACCAGTTTTTTGCCTTCGTAATCGAGGACGTTGACGTCCATATCGAATAAGGTTTTGATGTTTTCGGCGGTGAAAATATCGTTGGGCTTGCCCTGCATGGCGACTTGGCCGTTTTTCATGGCGACGACGTAATCGGCGTAGGCGGCGGCCTGGTTGATATCGTGCAGGACGACGACGGTGGTGCGTTTGTGTTCGTCGGTCAGCCGGCGCAGGATCTGCATGAGGGAGCGGGCATGATACATGTCGAGGTTGTTCAGCGGTTCGTCGAGTAAAACGTAGTCGGTGCGCTGGCAGAATACCATGGCAATCATGGCGCGTTGGCGTTGGCCGCCGGAAAGCTCGGTCAGGTAGCGGTCGGCGAAGTCTTGCAGGTGGAACTCGGCAAGTGCCTCTTCGACGATGGTTTTATCCGTTTCAGACGGCCTGCCTTGGTGGTAGGGATAGCGGCCGAACATGAGCAGGTCGCGCACGGTAATGCGGCTCATGATGCTGTTTTCTTGGGTGAGGATGGAAAGCGTGCGGGCGAGTTCGGCGGTAGGGGTGGTTTTGATGTCTTTGCCTGCGTAGCTGATGTCGCCGTGTACCAAGGGCTGCAGGCGCGCCATAAAGGAGAGGAGGGTGGACTTGCCTGCGCCGTTCGGACCTATTAGCGCGGTAATGCCGCCTTCGGGAATGTCGAGGCTGACGTCGTTGAGGATGGGGTTGCTGCCGATGGTGTGGCTGACGTTGCGGATGGTAATCATAGGCGGGTCCGAAAATGGGAAGTTGGGGTTTCAGACGGCCTTTCAGCATGGGGCCGTCTGAATTTTATTCCTGTATGGTGTGATTAGATTTCGCTGACGGTGACAAATTCGGGATTGTCGGCTTGGTCAATCAGGAAGGCGCGGACGCGTTCTTGCCAAAGCTCGCCGAATTGTTTGAGTTCGTCGGCATTTGCGCTGCCGCTGACGGCTTTGGGCATAATGTCGCGCATTTGCGGCGCAAAGGGTTGAAGCGCGGCGTTGAGGCTGATGGCAACGGTTTTGCCGGTATCGCGGCGGCGGAGCGCGAGTGTGCCGTTGATTTCGCCTGCACCAAAGGATAAGAGGTGGCGGCGGGCAAAGCGTCCGGCTGGGCCTACGCCGCCAAAGCCGGTTTCAGGTGCCGCGCCGGTAAGGAGTTGGACGACGGAAGCGGTAACGCCGGTTGTACCTTCGTCACGCTCGCCCTGCATAAAGGCTTCGATGTCGCCGCGTTGCGGCAGCTCTTCGCCGTAAAGGGCTTTCAGGCCTTTGACCACCATCAGGTAGGCGCCGGCGACGGTCGGGCAGGAATGGCCGCACAGGCGCACGGCATCGGCGTAGCGGTAAGTGAGGATACCGTTTTCGGCTGCGCCGAGGAAGTCGGCCAATGCGTCTTGGACGGTAATGGTCGGGGCATTATCGAAGAATGAAGGGAGGCGTTCTTGTGTCATGAGGGTTGTCCTTTATGGGTTTGCTTAGGCCGTCTGAAGGTTTCAGACGGCCTGAGTTTATTTTTGCGAACGTTTGGGCACGTTTAATTTATTTCTTTTTCAACACCAAATATAAAAATACCAATCCACCTGCAAATTCGACGACCACGCTCAATACGGCCTGCATGCCGAGGAAGTGTTCGAAGATGGTTTGCCCGCCGACCAACAGGATGCCGCCGACACAAAAAGTCATGGGCAGGCGGACGGAATGTTTGACCGACGGGGAAAAATGGTTGGCCAGCGCGGCAACCAGCAGACCGAAAAAGCTTACCGGGCCGACAACGGCGGTCGCGGTCGCAACCAATGCAGCGATCCACAACAGCAGCCATAAGGTATTGCGCGTGTAGTTGATGCCCAAATTGACGGCTTGATTGCGGCCGAGCAGGTAAACATCGAGGCGGTGGCGTTCGCGCCAGATCACGGCGGCACTGATGAGCAACACTACTGCGCCGATACCCAACAATTCCGAGTGGACGGTATTGAAGGTGGCAAACATATTCGCCTGCGCCGCGGTAAATTCTTCGGGGTCAATCATGCGCGAAAGCAGCGATGACAGGCTGCGGAACAAAATCCCGAAAATCACGCCGATTAAAATCATGCGCGACAAATCGCGTCCGCCCTGTTTGATGAGTGTGTAGAACAGCAGCAGCGAGCCGCCCATCATGACGACCAGTTCAAAGCCGAATTTTCCCGTCAACGGCAGGGAAGCATAGCCCACGCCGCCGAGCGTAAACACCAGCAAGGTCTGCAAAAACACATACAGCGAATCGAAACCCAAAATCGAAGGGGTCAGAATCGGATTGTTGGTCAGCGTTTGGAAGAGTTGAGTGGACACGCCGACTGCATAGGCAACCATCAGCAGCGCGGCAAGTTTGGTCAGACGCAGGTGCAAGACAAAGTCCCAATCGCCTTTGACGTTGAGCGTCATAAACAGGACGCAGGAAACCAGCAACAGCGCAAAGGCGACCCACAACGGACGGCTGCTTCCTGCCATAAAACCGATATTTTTTTCAGACGGCATGAGCAGGTTTCCTTAATAAAAGCCACAAAAACAAAACCGTCCCCATCACGCCAAAAACCGTAGAGACCGGAATTTCAAACGGAAACACAATCACGCGTCCGACAATATCGCACAGCAACACCAAAGACGCGCCCAGCAAGGCCACCGCAGGCAGGCTTTGACGCAGTTTGTCGCCCATCAGGCGGCTGATGATGTTCGGCACGACCAAGCCGATAAACGGAATATTGCCGACCGTCACGACCACCAAAGACGTAATCAGCGCCACAATAATCAGCCCCGACCACAGAATCGCCGTCCGGTTCAGCCCCAAGTTCACGCTCACCGTTTCGCCCAAACCCAAAATCGTCAGCTGGTCGGCAATCAAATAGGCAAACAAAGCCAAAATCCCTGTTGCCCACAACAATTCATACCGTCCGAGCAACACGCCGGAAAAATCGCCCTGTTGCCACACGCCGAGCATTTGCAGCATTTCGTTTTCATACGCGATAAAGGTGGCCACCGCCTCAATCACACCGCCGAAAATAATCCCGACCAAAGGCACCATCAGTTGCGCGGTCGGCGGCAGGCGGCGGATCAGCAGCATAAAGACCAACATCCCAATCAGCGCGGCAACGGCGGCAACCGACATTTTTGCCAGCAGCGGCGCGGCCGGAAGCAGCAGGGTCATCAACAGCAAACCTAAAGCCGCGCTTTGACTTGCGCCCACCATCGACGGTTCGACAAAACGGTTGCGCATCAAAATCTGCATAATCATGCCGGCTACCGCCATCGACGCACCCGTCAGCACAATCGCAAACGTGCGCGGCAGGCGGCTGATGAACATGACTTGCTGGCTGTCGGATAGCGAAAACAGGGCGGACCATTTGAATTCGGCCACGCCGACCGACAGGCTGACGACAAACAATATCAGCAGCGCCACACCGTTGACCGCATTTAAAAATGAAGGTTTGTGAAACATAAAATGGTTCGGAAAAATAAGGCCGTCTGAAAGAAGGGTTAAGGTATTTTTGGGAAAAAAAGTAGGTTCGCCCATCATAAAAAACAGATGCAAACAGGCAAAAATTGTCCATTTGCACCATGTATTTTCAGACGGCCCAAATCCAATGACTTCAGGTCAAGCAGCTTGATCCTGTGCATCATCAAACCCTTCAGGCCGTCTGAAAGAAGCGGGCGGCTATGCCCGCGCTGAATTACTTGGCCGCATTAAACGCATCGCTGACCTGTTTGGAAGCATTCAGCAATTCTTGTGCGCCGCCGGCCGCCAGGTAGGTTTCCGGCACGAGGTACACGACTTGGCCTTTTTTCCATGCGGTTGTTTCGGCAACCAGTGGATTGTTCAACACATCTTTCGCAGCCTGACCTTCTTCGCCGATGGCCGCGCCGCGGTCCAAAACAAACAGCCAATCAGGGTTTTTCTCTTTCAGGTATTCAAAGCTGATAGGCTGGCCGTGGCTGCCTTCTTTAATCGATTCATCAACAGCGGGAACGCCGATGTCTTTATGCAACCAACCGCCCAAACGTGAGGAAGGGCCGAAAGCCGACATTTTACCGCCGTTGACCAATACCACCAAACCCTTGCCTTTGCCTTGCGCAGCAGTTTTCGCCGCTTCAAACGAAGCATCGATTTCCGCTTTCAGCTTGTCCGCTTCGGCCTGTTTGCCGAAGATTTGCGCCAGCGCGTCGATGCGCTCTTTTGAGCTTTCTTTCAGATTGGCGGTTTCGGCGGTCATTTCGATGGTCGGGGCAATCTCGTTCAACTTGTCAAATGCTTTGGCTGCACGGCTGCCGATGATGATAAGCTGCGGTTTGTAAGCGTTTAAGGCTTCGTAGTCAGGCTCAAACAGCGTGCCGGCAGGTTTGGTCGTTTTGAAATATTCGTCCAAGTAGGGTAGGCGGTTTTTGTCGATGGACAAACCGGTTTTCACGCCCAATTTGTTTAAAGTATCGAGCATGCCCAAATCGTAAACGGCGATACGCTCCGGATTTTGCGGCACTTTCGCATCGCCGCGTGCGGTTTTCACCGTCAGGCCTGCGCCTTCGGTTTGTGCGGCAGAAGCGGAAGCAGTTTGCGCCTGATTGGAAGCAGAATCTTTCGGTGAACACGCACCCAAAGCAAGGGCGCAGCATACGGCTAAAGCGGTCAAACGTAACATAGGGTTTCTCCGTGGTCGGAAATAAAGTAAATCGAAATGATAACTTGTATCGGATTATAAAGCTAGATGCCGTCTGAAAACTTTTGTTTTCAGACGGCCTTTTCAAGCTGATTGCTTAGAAGCGGTAGTTCACGCCCAAGCGTACATCACGTCCGGTACCTGGTAGGGTATTGGTCCAGCGTTGGCTGTGCGGATAGTAGAACTTGTTAAACACGTTGTTGACTGAAAGATTGACATTGAGCGTGTCTTTGCCCAGCGGTTTCCAGTTGGCGAAGACATCGTTCACACCGAAACCTTGGCGTACAACGTTTTCCAGTTTGCCGTCGCGACCTTTTTGACCCGCCACCAATATCGAACCCACGGCTTTTTGAACATAGCGTCCGCGCCAGCCGATTTCCAGATTCGGATTTTGGAAGCGGTAGGCAAGGGAGGCCGTCCAAGTGCGGCCGGTTTGTGCGCCAAACTCGGGGTTCGCGCTTAACAATTTATCTTTGTGCGTATCGTAAAAACGCGGTTTGCTGTGGCTTACGCCGACTTTGGCAGTCAGGCCGCCTGTACGGTAGGACGCGCCTAATTCGTAACCGTGGTTTTTGACGTAGCCGGCGTTGACGGCTTCACGGATGGCGACAGAGTCGTGGCGGTTTTGCGGATTGGCAAGCGCGTCTTTGATGGTCTGCCAGAAGTAGCTGCCGTTTGCGGCAAACGTGCCGTCGTTGTAGTTGAAGCCGATTTCGGTATTGCGCGCGCGTTCAGCTTTAGTGCCGTCGGCAATCGAGATGATGCCGCGTTTGCCGTGGGTTTGCAGCGCGTCATACAGGCGCGGGCTGCGGCTGGCGTAGTTGTGGCTTACGCTGAAGCTCAAGTTTTCGACAGGTTGGTAAATTACGCCCAGACTCGGGTTGACTTTGCCGTCTGAAACCGATTTGCCGTCATGGGTTTTGATATCGAAATGGTCGTAACGCAGACCGCCGGTCAGGGTAACATCGCCGATATCTTGGATGGCTTCGACATACACGCCGTAATCGGTTTTGGTCGGGTTGGTCAGGCTGTATCCGCGTACCAGACTTTGCAGGGCGGCATCGGTGCTGGTGTATTGCGAATTCAGGAAGGTATGAGGTTTGATTTCCTGATGGCGGTAGTTGACACCGTATTTCAACAGGGTTTTTTCGGCAAGGCGGCTGTCGAAGTTGATATTTGCACCTTTGGTGGTGATTTTGGTTGTGGTCGGACCTGCCACATTGCCTGCGTAACCGCTGCCGCTGTCATCGGCGGAATAGCGTTCGTTTTCCAACACATAGGCGTTGGCGTTCAGTTTTTCGACAAAGCCCAGGTTTTTACCCGTGTACTCCAAGTTGGTGTTGGATTGGGTAGTTTCACGGTATGAGGGTTTCTGCCTGTCTTTTGCAGGGTCGGACTCGAAGATTGTAAACTCTTCACGCACAGTACGGATGCCCCGGTGCTGGTCTTTCATGTGGCTCAACACGATGCGGTGGTCGCCGTCGCCGAAGGTTGTTCCGATTTTGGCCAGGTAGCTGCGTTTGTCCAGTGCGCTGTAAGGTACGGTTTTGCCGCCGTTGGGACTTTTGTAGCCTTTACCTGCTTCGTAATCTTTTTCATCGTTGCGGTTGTAAGAGAATAAGCTGTCGAAGTTGCCGGCTTTTCCGAACACGCTGGCGCCGTAGTTTACGCCGTCATTGCTGGCATAGCCGCTGCTGAGGCGCACGCCCCAGTTTTTGTCCAAACCTTTTAGCAAGTCTTCGGCATCGACTGTTTTAGTAATAATCGCGCCGTTGGTCGCGCCAATACCGGCAGATGCCGAGCCCGCGCCTTTCTGTACGGAGACGATTTTGACCAGCGCAGGGTCGATGATGAAACGGCCTTGGTGATACAGTATTTGGCTGTCGGAATAGGCGTTGTCTACCTTGATGTCGACAGAGTTCTGACCCATGCCGCGCAAGGTCATGTGTTGGGATGTGCCGTTACCGCCGCCGAAATCGATGGCTGGTTCTTCTTTTAACAATTCGCGCAAATCGGTTGATGTGCTTTCGTCTTTTTGACGAAGGGTGACGATATTGGTTTTGATTTTGCTGCCTTGGCGGTCACCTTTAACGGTAACGGTATCAAGCACAACATTGTCTTTGGCTTCATTTTCTGCGTGTGCAAAACCGGCCGCCAGTGTCAGTGACAGCAGGCTCAGTCGGAACAGGGGCGTATTCATTGAGAAATGTCCTTAATAAAATGACAGTAATAAAAAAATAAAAGCAAATAAAGAGAAATTATCTTTAAAATATGCAATTAAGAATAATCATCATTTATAATAATGCATTGAAAAGAAATAGTTGTAAAGAGTTGTGTTGCATTTGTAAAGGAATTGTGTTGTTTTTAAACGAATTTTGCAGTTTGTATGTCAGGCCGTCTGAAAAATAAGTGATCGGGCATTTTTGCGTATGAAAATATTTGGAAAGACTGCATAGAATTTTTTACTTTTTCCCTTGAATTTGTCGCAAACAACCCAAATCTACCCGCCATTACGGCAGGCTTTCTACTAAGTGTGCCGCTATTTCCAAGCAAACCGTGTCTGTCATGTCCGACAGACAATTGTTTTCAATCTATTTATTTATCGGAGCATTAAGACATGACCATCCGCCCTTTACACGACCGCGTAGTCGTCAAACGCTTAGAAGCTGAAGAAAAAACCGCCTCCGGCATCGTTTTGCCGGGTGCGGCTGCTGAAAAACCCGACATGGGCGAAGTAATCGCCGTGGGTGCGGGCAAAATTGGTAAAGACGGCGCGCGCCGTCCGCTGGATGTCAAAGTCGGCGACAAAGTGATCTTCGGCAAATACAGCGGCCAAACTGTAAAAGCCGACGGCGAAGAGCTGTTGGTAATGCGTGAAGAAGACATCTTCGGTATCGTTGAATAATTGTTGAATTAAGTTTCAGAACCAAAGGCCGTCTGAATCAAACATGAAGTTTTCAGACGGCCTCGAACAGATTTTTAATATTGATTTGGAGAATTTAAATGGCAGCAAAAGACGTACAATTCGGCAATGAAGTTCGCCAAAAAATGGTAAACGGCGTCAATGTATTGGCAAACGCCGTACGCGTAACTCTGGGCCCTAAAGGCCGCAACGTGGTACTCGACCGCGCTTTCGGCGGCCCGCACATCACTAAAGACGGTGTGTCTGTTGCAAAAGAAATCGAATTGAAAGACAAATTCGAAAACATGGGCGCGCAAATGGTGAAAGAAGTGGCGTCCAAAACCAACGACGTGGCTGGTGACGGTACCACTACTGCAACCGTATTGGCGCAATCCATCGTTGCCGAAGGCATGAAATACGTTACCGCCGGCATGAACCCGACCGACCTGAAACGCGGTATCGACAAAGCTGTTGCCGCTTTGGTTGACGAGCTGAAAAACATCGCCAAACCTTGCGACACTTCTAAAGAAATCGCCCAAGTCGGCTCTATTTCCGCTAACTCTGACGAACAAGTCGGCGCGATTATCGCCGAAGCGATGGAAAAAGTCGGCAAAGAAGGCGTGATTACCGTTGAAGACGGCAAATCTTTGGAAAACGAGCTGGATGTGGTTGAAGGTATGCAATTCGACCGCGGCTACCTGTCTCCTTACTTCATCAACGACGCTGAAAAACAAATCGCTGCTTTGGACAATCCGTTTGTATTGTTGTTCGACAAAAAAATCAGCAACATCCGCGATTTGTTGCCTGTTTTGGAACAAGTGGCCAAAGCCAGCCGTCCGCTCTTGATTATCGCTGAAGACGTAGAAGGCGAAGCCTTGGCGACTTTGGTGGTGAACAACATCCGCGGTATTCTGAAAACCGTTGCCGTTAAAGCCCCAGGCTTCGGCGACCGCCGCAAAGCCATGTTGCAAGACATCGCCATCCTGACCGGCGGTGTGGTGATTTCCGAAGAAGTCGGCCTGTCTCTGGAAAAAGCGACTTTGGACGACTTGGGTCAAGCCAAACGCATCGAAATCGGTAAAGAAAACACCACCATCATCGACGGCTTCGGCGACGCAGCCCAAATCGAAGCGCGTGTTGCCGAAATCCGCCAACAAATTGAAACCGCAACCAGCGAATACGACAAAGAAAAACTGCAAGAGCGCGTGGCTAAATTGGCCGGCGGTGTGGCAGTGATCAAAGTCGGTGCCGCTACCGAAGTCGAAATGAAAGAGAAAAAAGACCGCGTGGAAGACGCGTTGCACGCTACCCGCGCAGCCGTTGAAGAAGGCGTGGTTGCCGGCGGCGGCGTAGCCCTGTTGCGTGCCCGTGCGGCTTTGGAAAACCTGCACACCGGCAATGCAGACCAAGACGCAGGCGTACAAATCGTCTTGCGCGCCGTTGAGTCTCCGCTGCGCCAAATCGTTGCCAACGCAGGCGGCGAACCTAGCGTGGTTGTGAACAAAGTGTTGGAAGGCAAAGGCAACTACGGTTACAACGCAGGCTCTGGCGAATACGGCGACATGATCGAAATGGGCGTACTCGACCCTGCCAAAGTAACCCGTTCTGCGCTGCAACACGCCGCATCTATCGCCGGCCTGATGCTGACCACAGACTGCATGATCGCTGAAATCCCTGAAGAAAAACCTGCTATGCCTGATATGGGCGGCATGGGTGGTATGGGCGGCATGATGTAAGGCCGTCTGAAACCTTCAGACAAAAAGCAAAACCGCACGGCAAGCAGCCGTGCGGTTTTTTATTTGCAGTAGAGGCATGAGATGGTAAGGGGTACGCCATGATTTACAGAGAAATAAGGGCAGTCAGTTCCATTGAATCAGAAGCAATCAAATAAACTTCATCATCAAAATAAGGCCGTCTGAAACTTTATTTTGCGTTTCAGACGGCCTGATTAATGATCTAAACTGTTACTTTTTGTTTGAACGGCTGTATCGGACAGCTTGAGACAAGATTTCTTCAATTTCTATCCACATAATGCCTCCTTACAGTAAACCAGGTTGACCTAAAGCCGGATCGTTGGCTCGTGCCGCTTGGGCATCTTCGACAGTCAGTCCAAGGGCTTTGGCTACGCCTTCGCCGTATGCCGGGTCGCAACGGTAGCAGTTGCGGATATGGCGGTATTTGATGAAGTCAGGCGCATCGCCCATGGCTGCGGCGGTGTTGTCGAACAAAGCCTGTTTCTGTGCGTCGCTCATCAGGTTGAACAAAGCACGCGGTTGGCTGAAATAGTCGTCATCGTCTTGGCGGTAGTCCCAGTGCGCCGCGTCGCCGTTGATTTTCAAAGGCGGTTCGGCGAAGTCGGGTTGTTGCTGCCATTGGCCGAAGCTGTTGGGTTCGTAGTGCGGCAGGCTGCCGTAGTTGCCGTCGGCGCGGCCTTGTCCGTCGCGCTGGTTGCTATGGATGGGGCAACGCGGGCGGTTGACGGGAATTTGGCGGAAGTTTACGCCCAAACGGTAGCGTTGCGCATCGGCGTAATTGAACAAACGGGCTTGCAGCATTTTGTCGGGGCTGGCGCCGATACCGGGCACAAGGTTGCTTGGTGCAAAAGCTGATTGTTCCACATCTGCGAAGAAGTTTTCGGGATTGCGGTTTAACTCAAATTCGCCCACTTCAATCAGCGGATAGTCTTTTTTCGGCCAAACTTTGGTCAAGTCAAACGGATGATAAGGTACTTTTTCCGCATCGGCTTCAGGCATGACCTGGATGTACATCGTCCATTTTGGAAACTCGCCGCGTTCGATGGCTTCGTATAAGTCGCTCTGGTGGCTTTCGCGGTCGTCGGCGATGATTTTTGCGGCTTCTTCGTTGGTCAGGTTTTTAATCCCTTGCTGGCTGCGGAAATGGAATTTCACCCAGAAACGTTCGCCCGCTTCGTTCCAGAAGCTGTATGTATGCGAACCGAAGCCGTGCATATGGCGGTAGCTGGCTGGGATGCCGCGGTCGCTCATGACGATGGTAACTTGGTGCAGGGCTTCGGGCAGCAGCGTCCAGAAGTCCCAGTTGTTCGTGGCAGAACGCATATTGGTACGCGGGTCACGTTTGACGGCTTTGTTCAGGTCGGGGAATTTACGCGGGTCGCGCAGGAAGAACACGGGCGTGTTGTTGCCGACCATATCCCAGTTGCCTTCTTCGGTATAGAACTTCAGCGCAAAGCCGCGGATGTCGCGTTCTGCATCGGCTGCGCCGCGCTCGCCTGCCACGGTGGTGAAACGGGCAAACATCTCGGTTTTTTTGCCGACTTCGCTGAAGATTTTGGCGCGGGTGTATTTTGTGATGTCGTGTGTTACGGTAAACGTACCGAACGCGCCTGAACCTTTGGCGTGCATACGGCGTTCGGGGATGACTTCGCGCACGAAGTCAGCGAGTTTTTCATTCAGCCATAAATCCTGCGCCAGCAGCGGGCCGCGTGGGCCGGCGGTCAGGCTGTTTTGATTGTCGGCAACGGGCGCTCCGTTGTTCATGGTCAGGTGGGTAACAGGGCATTTGGAGGTAGTCATGATGGTTTCCTTTGCAAAATGGTCAGTGGTTTATAAAACGATTTGCCGGAAGGCATATTCGTAGCCGGTTTCTTGATTCTCATAAATTTCTTGTATCGACATTTGTTTTTCCTTTTATTTAAACTATGAAAAGAACTATACAGAAAGGCTTTGACTATTGGAACTATGACTTCAATTTAATATTGTTATTGTTAATTGAGATTTTATTTTTGTTAGATTTTTATTATCGAATAAACATGTTAAACAAAAAGGCCGTCTGAAACTGTTTTCAGACGACCTTTTTGTATCTCCGTTCGCATTAAAGCTTGCGCATCATCATCATGAAATATGCGCCGCCTATGAGCGTGGCCATCATTCCGGCGGGGACTTCGTAAGGGAACATTATCTGCCTGCCCAGCCAGTCGGCCGTCATCATAACCGATGCGCCGATGAGTGCGGCGGCGGCAAGTTGCTGTTTGGGCAGGCGTGCGCCGAGCATACGGGCCAGATGCGGCGCAAGCAGTCCGACGAAGCTCAAGGGGCCGATAAGCAGTGTGGATAAGGCGGTTAACGCTGCGCTTGAGACGATCAGCACCAGCCGTGCGAGGGGGACGTTGATGCCGACGGAGCGGGCGATTGTTGCGTTCAGACTGAGCAGTCCGAGCCAGCGTTGCAGCGTGAGGATGAGGAGGAGCGAGGCGGCGGCAAGGAGGCCGACGGTAAGGGCGGATTCGGGTGTTGCCTGATAGGTCGAACCTGACATCCACAATAAAAGCAGTTGTACGCGGAAATCGCCGGTTGCCATCCAAATGCGGATGGCGGCATCGGCGAGTGCGGCCAGCGCCATGCCGGTAAGCAGGATTTTTTCGGGAGTAAATCCGTTTTTGCGGTTGAACAGCATCAACAGCCCCAAGGATACGAGAGCGGAAACGATACCTGTCAGCCAAAACCAGCCGCTGCCCGAGGTAATGCCGAACAGCATCACTACCGACATCGCGCCGAATGCCGTTCCAGAGCTGATGCCCAAGAGTTCGGGTCCCGCCATCGGGTTTTGCGTCAGCCTTTGCAGTATGACGCCGGTCAACGCGAGCATGGTGCCGGTGGCGGCGGCGAGCAGCACGCGCGGGTAGCGGAATACGAAATATTCCGGGTCTATGGTCAGGCGCAGGGTTTCGTCATAGCGTCCGACCGTAAACGCCAATACCGATACGGCGACGGCGATAAGCAGCAGAAAACGCAAGAGGCGCGGGACGTACGGCGCGGCGGTTGAAATATCGGAGGTCGTCTGAAACGAAGGACGCGGAGGTGCTTTCGCCGTCAGCCACAACAAAAGCGGCGCGCCGACGAGGGCAGTTACAGCGCCGGCGGGCAGATCGGTGCCGCGGTAGTGTTTCAGCAGCATCAGGCCGTTGTCCGTCAGCATCAAAAGCAGTGCGCCGACGATGAAGGAACAAATCAGGCGCATGGACAGCGTGCGTACGCCCATTTGCCGCACCAGCGTCGCCGCCGCCAATCCGACAAAGCCCATCATGCCGACAAAGCCGACCACGCCCGCACTCAAAAATGCAGCAACCGCCAAAGACAGCAGGCGGATTTTCTTTACCGGTATGCCTGCCGATTCCGCCTGCGTGTCGCCCAGGCTCATGATGTTTAACGGTTTGATTAAAAAGGCGGTAAGTATGGCGGCAACAGCAATCCGCCACAAAAGCCCCAACGTATCGCGCCAACTGTCCTGCACCAGGGAGCCGCTGCCCCACTGCATCACGCCGCGCGTCTCTTCGCTGAAAAACAGCATCACGATACCGGTGAGGGAACCCAGATACAGGCTGACCACCAAACCTGCCAGCACGACGCTGAGCGGTTGCAGGGCGCGCTGTGCCGACAGCCGCAATACCGCGCCCAAAGCCGCCGCTGCGCCGGCAAACGCCACGGCGGACGTGCCGTAGGCAAGGAAAGAAGGGGCGAACACGGTCGCCGCCACCAAAGCCGCCTGCGCGCCGCTGCTGACTGCCAGCGTACTGTCGGATGCGAGCGGATTGCGCATCAACTGCTGCATCAGCATGGTCGCCATCGCCGTACTGCCGCCCGCGAGCAGCGCCATCGCCATGCGGGGCAGGGTGTTGTTCTGCACCATCAGCGCATCCAAAGGCAGGCTGTTGGGACGGTCAAACAGCCGCAGCCACGGCAGCGTCCATTCCAGCTTCAATATCCAAAACGCCGTCAGCGCGCACGATATTGCCAACGCGGCGGCAAGGATAGGCAGGGGTCGTCTGAAAATCTTTACCATGCGGCTTCCTTTTGTGCTGACGGGTTTTCAGACGACATCGAACGCATCAGTTGCAAAGTGAAACGCTGCATGGACGGCAGTGCGCCGTAGCTCCACGACGGCTCGAAGATGCGGCGGTTTGCAGGGCGGCAGAACGGCAGGCGTTGCCAAAGCGCGCTTTTTTCGAGCGTTGCACGTGTATTTTGAGGATGCGGTTTGACGATGATTAGCAGCGTGTCCGGCGGCAGCTTTGCCAAATCTAAAAGCGTGATGTTTTCGAAACCCCATTCGTTGCTTTTGCCCGTCCAGGCATTGTTCAGCCCCAATTTGTCGAACACGGCCTGAAACAGCGAAGTCTTGCCGTAAATCCGCAAATGCCGCCCGTCGACAAACTGCACCACCGCAAACGGGCGGCCGCGATATGCCGAAAGCGCGGGTTTGGCGCGGGCAAACAGGTTTTCCGTACCGGCAATCAGCTTTTCGGCAGCGGCAGGGTCGCCAATGATTTTACCCAGCCTGCGCGTGGCTTCGACCGTGTGGGCATATTCGATGCCTTTTGCCGTGCCGAAATCCACTTCGCGTACCGGGGCGATTTTTTCAAACTGGGACTTGGCGGCGGCATACCAGGAAGATTGCACGAAAAAATCAGGCTTTATCTGATACAGCCGCTCCAAATTCGGCTGGAAGCGCAGCCCCGCTTCCTTGACGGCAGCGGGCAGCGGCGGATGGTTCACCCAGGTATCGTACACGCGACGGTCGGCAACGCTGACGGGCGGATGCCCCATCGCCGTCAGTGTTTCGGCGACCGTCCAGTCCGAAGTCGCCACGCGCGGTGCAGCGGGTGCAGGCAGGGAAAACAGGAGGGCAGCGGTAAAAAACAGCCGTGCGGCAAGGCGGGGAATGTCGTCTGAAAAGCGGTGGGACATCAGCTTGGAAGGCCTTTCGGTTTTTGAATAAAGGGTCGTCTGAAACATATCGGATACAGGTATTCCACAATGGTCTGCGATGTCATCCGGTTTGGATTCGGGCGGCGGATTTTATGGTCGGAACTTATGCGGCGGGACGGTTTGCCTGCGTCAAGGCAATGCCACGGGGCAGCCGTTTTCAGGATGGGCGATGATGTTCATATCGACGCTGTAAATGTCTTTCAACACTTCTGCGGTCATAATGTCGGCGGGTTTGCCCGTTTTTAATAGCCGCCCCTGTTTGAGCGCGACCAGTTCATCGCAATACTGCGCCGCCAGATTAATGTCGTGGATGACGATGATGACGCCCAAACCCAAATTGCGAGACAGCTTGCGTACCAGTGCCATCACGTCGATTTGGTGGGCGATGTCCAAAGCGGCAAGCGGTTCGTCTAGCAGCAAAAAGCGGCTTTGCTGCGCCAGGCACATCGCCAGCCAGACGCGCGAACGTTCGCCGCCCGACAGCGTATCGACGATTTGATCGGCAAATTTTTCCGTATGCGTCAGCCGCAACGCCTGTTCCACCGCCTGTCTGTCCGCATCGTTCGTGCGCCCTAAAAGCCCGCTCCAGGCATAACGCCCCATCATAACCAGCTCGCGCGCGGTCAGCGCGGTAGCGGCGGGCAGTTGCTGCGGAAGATAGGCGACTTCTTTGGCGTATGCGCGGGCGGAATAGGCGCGTATTTCTTTGTCGTTCAGCAATATCCTGCCGCCTGCGGGTTCATGCTGGCGGGTGAGCAGTTTCAACAGCGTGGACTTGCCCGAGCCGTTATGACCAATGAGGCCGTACACGCGGTTAGGGGAAAAGTTGACGCTGATGTCGTGCAGCAGCGAGCGGCCGGGTATGGCGAAGGTGGCGTTTTGGATTTGGAACACGTTTCAGACGACCTTTTAGTGGGTTTGACGTTATTCGGAGAAAGCGGCGGCGCAGCAAAATCCATTGCCCGTTGTCGGTACCGATGCCGCAAAGGCGGAGTTTTACGGCGGTTGTCCGAAAGCGTAGGGCAAAGTCGGACGCCCCAGGCTCCAAGGTCGTCTGAAAACGTTTCAGACGACCTTTGAACCGTTGGAGGCCGTTTGCTGCCCGTCCCTTAAAAATCGACCGAAGCCGACAGGGTGAAGCTGCGCGGTGCGCCGGCGTTCAGGTAGCCGCTGTTAGGGTATCCGCCGACGGATGCCCAGTATTTCTTGTTGGCAACATTATCGAGGCGGGCGCGGAAGGTGGCTTCGTGCCTGCCGATTTGGGTGTGGTAGCGCGCGCCGATGTCGAAGCGCGTCCAGCCGCTAACTTTAAGCGTATTGGCCGCATCGGCGTAGGAAGAACCGGTGTAAACCATGCGTCCGTCAAATGCCAAACCTTGCACTTTCGGCACTTCCCATTCCAAGCCAATGTTGGCTTGGGTTTTAGCCGCGCCGATGGTGCGTTTGCCGTCAGTTAAAGATGAGCCGGTAGATTTCTGCTTGGCATCGAGCAGGGTAATGCCGCCCAAGAGCCTCACACCTTGTGCGACTTCCCCGTAAACGGTGATTTCCGCGCCCCGGTGGCGGTCTTTGCCTTCGGAGGTGAAGCGGGCGGTGTTGTCGCTTTCGGCAACGTAAAGCGAACGCGGTTTGTCGGTGTGGAACAGGGCCAATCCCGCGCCGAAGCCGTTGGCTTCAAATTTCGTGCCGATTTCTTTTTGTTTGGAAACATAGGGTTTGAGCGATTCGCCGGTATTGCTGACGGCGTAGACCCGGCCGTTGATGGAGGCAGTCGAGCCTGCAGTCGCGCCTTGTCCCAGGCTTTCGATGTAGTTGCCGTACACCGACCAATTCGGCGTAATGCGGTACACCGCGCCGGCGGCGGGACTGAGGCGCGATTTTTTGTAATTTTCGGTTTGCGCGCCCGTATTATAGGCGTAAGCCTTGTTATGCACCTGCTGCCAGCGCGCACCGAGCATGAATTGCAGGCGTTTGTCCCAAAGGCTGAAGGTGTCACCCAAGGCGAAGCTGGTCAGGCGTGTTTTGCCGGTAACAGCAGGATTGCCCATGTCGTTGCCCGAATACAGCGGGTCGGCGGCTGCGGGTTGCGGATAGCGGGATGGGTTGTAGAGGTTGGTCGTATATTGGTTGCCCCAATCCATGATATAAGCGTTTTTGCGCGAGGATTGGAACCGGTTGGCGGCGGCGGTCCATTCGTGTTCTACCGCGCCCGTATTGAATTTGCCGCGCAAACCGATTTCGCCCGTGTCGATTTTATCCTTACGCGCGTTGTCGAAGCGGTAAATCGATCCATCGCCGTTGACATTGCCGACAGTCAGGTTTGCCAGAGAATTATTTTCCTTGCTGCGGCGGAAGCCGTAGGCGGCGTAGGCAGTCAGGTTGTCGTTGAAATCGTATTCGCCGCGCATTGTGCCGAACCAGTCGCGCTCGTTGGAATACGTCCACGGCTGCGCCCAGTTGGACGAGGCATCAGGCGCGGCCGGCACGGCGGCCATGCCTGACAGGGTAACATTGGTACGCGTGGCTTTGAGCTTGTTGTCCTGCCAGCCCAAATCGGCGGACAGGCGGGCATTTTCATTGCGCCAGTCTAGGCCGACATTGACCAGGCTGAGTTTGGACTTTTCGTCATCTATTGCGGTTTTGCCGTTATGGTGCGCCGCATTGACGCGCACGCCGAATTCCTGATTTTGTCCGAAACGGCGCGCCACGTCCGCCGCCAAACCACCGCGTTTTCCCGCGCCGTAATTGGCAGTCAGCCGGTTCAATCCTTCATTGGGCGCGCGTTTGGGCAATACGGATACCGTGCCGCCGATATTGTTGCTGCCCGGCGCCATGCCGTTTAAGAAGGCGGATGCGCCGCGTTGGACTTCCACGCGTTCGAAAAGCTCGGTGGCGATGTATTGGCGCGGCAGGATGCCGTAAAGGCCGTTGTACATGGTATCGTCCGATTCGGCGGCAAAGCCGCGTATGAAATACGATTCCTGAAAATTGCCGTAACCGCGCGCAACGCGGACGGTCGGGTCGTTTTGCAGTACGTCGCCGACGCTGCGCGCATGTTTGTCCTGAATCAGCCTATTGGTGTAAGCAGTATTGGAGAACGGCGATTCTAGGTTTTTTTTATTGCCCAAAATACCCACGCGGCTGCCGCGAGCCACCTGTCCGCCCTTAAATGCAGGAATCAAACCGCCCTTGGATGCGTCCGCGCTGGCGGTTACGGTGATGGTTTCAAGTTCGGAGATTTCTCGGGCTTGAGGTTCGTCTGAGGCAAATGCCGCCGAAACGGCAAGGAGGGAGAGGCTGAGGATGCTGAGTCTGGAAGCGGGCTTAATCATTTGTATTTTCTTTCAAAAGTCGATCGTAACGGCTAATTTTAAAAGAAAATTAATTTCATTTCAAAAAAATAAATAAATGATAAAAGGTCGTCTGAAACTGTTTTCAGACGACCTTTTGACTGAATGGCTATCAACTTTACCGTTTACGCCGCATCGTACAAACCGCGCACCACCCTGCCGATGGCGGTAATGCCTTTTTCCAGCGTTTCCGCGTCCTGCGCAATGCTCATGCGGATGCACTCGTGCGCGTGCGGATAGTCTTGCCTATCGATGCCGACAAAGAAATGCTCGCCCGGAATAATCAGCGTGCCTTCGGCTTTGAGCATTTCGTACAGAGTTTGCGACGAAACGGGCAGGTTTTCAAACCAGAGCCACAGGAAAATCGCACCTTCGGGCTTGTGGATTTTCAGCGGATACGCGCCCAGCTCGCGCTTGAGCAGCGAGACGGCTGCGGTAAAACGGCCGGATGACGTCGTCTGAAAGCTGTTTCAGATGACCGTCCCGCAACAGCGGCGTTGCGATGGCCGCGCCGAAGCGGGTGGGCGACAGGTTCACAATCGCATTCAGGCTGCTGACGGCTTTGACGACTTCGGGCGCGGCGACGATGATGCTGGTGCGCACGCCAGGTAAGCCGACTTTGGACAGGCTGAAGCAGAGGATGATGTTTTCGTGCCAATTCAGCCTCACGTCGCTGTAAATAATGTTGGGGAACGGCATTCCGTAGGCGTTGTCGATAATCAGCGGAATGCCGTGTTCTTGCGCCAAAGCGTCCAGCTGCGCCATTTCGCCGTCGGTCAGCATGTTGCCGGTCGGGTTGGTCGGACGCGAACAGCAAATCGCGCCGATTTTGCCTGCTTTGAGTTCGGGCAGGCTTTCCAGCGCGTCAAAGTCCACGCGGTATTTGGAGAAGCCTGCTTCGCCTTAAAAAAGGCCGTCTGAAACTTTATTTTGCGTTTCAGACGGCCCGATTTTTAGTCAAAACAAGGGATTATTTATCCAGTTTGGCTTTGCGTTCTTCCAGCCAGTGTTCCAAGTAGTGGATGCTGACACCACCTTTTTGGAAACCCGGATCGCTGAACAAGTCACGGTGCAGCGGCGTATTGGTTTTGATACCGGTAATCGCCAGCTCATCGAGGGCAACACGCATTTTGGCCATGGCTTGGTCGCGGTCTTTACCGACGACACAGACTTTGCCGATCAGGCTGTCGTAGTAAGGAGGGATGCGGTAGCCTTGGTAAATATGGCTGTCGACGCGGACGCCGAAGCCGCCGGGCAGGTGGCAGCTTTCAATCAGGCCCGGGCTTGGAATGAAGTTGTACGGGTCTTCGGCATTGATACGGCACTCAAACGCGTGGCCTTCGACTTGAATGTCTTCCTGTTTGTATTGCAAAGGCAGGCCGGATGCGATGCGTAATTGCTCTTGGACGATGTCCACGCCGGTGATAAGCTCGGTAACCGGATGCTCAACCTGAACACGAGTGTTCATCTCGATAAAGAAGAATTCGCCGTCTTCGTACAGGAATTCAAACGTACCTGCGCCGCGATAGCCGATGCGTTTGCAAGCGTCGGCACAGGCTTTGCCGATTTTGGCGCGTTCTTCTTCGGTGATGAATGGAGCCGGTGCTTCTTCGATGACTTTTTGGTGGCGGCGCTGCATGGAGCAGTCGCGCTCGGCGAGGTAGATGGCATTGCCGTGTTCGTCGGCAATCACTTGGATTTCGACGTGGCGCGGACGCTGTAAGTAGCGCTCCATGTAAACCATCGGGTTGCCGAAAGCCGCGCCTGCTTCGGCTTTGGTCATTTCGACAGACTGGAGGAGGTCTTCTTTTTTCTCGACGACGCGCATACCGCGACCGCCGCCGCCGCCGGAGGCTTTGATAATGACGGGATAACCGACTTTATCGGCAATTTTGAGGATTTCGTCGCCGTCGTCTGGCAATGCGCCTTCAGAGCCGGGAACGCAAGGCACGCCGGCTTCGATCATGGCGTGTTTGGCGGATACTTTGTCGCCCATCAGACGGATGGTGTCGGCTTTAGGGCCGATGAAGACAAAGCCGGATTGTTCGACTTGTTCGGCAAAGTTGGCGTTTTCGGCGAGGAAGCCGTAGCCCGGGTGGATGCCGTCGGCTTCGGTTACTTCGGCAGCAGCAATGAGGGCGGGAATGTTGAGGTAGCTTTGTGCAGATGCGGCAGGGCCGATGCACACGGATTCGTCGGCGAGTTTGACGTGCAGGCTGTCTTTGTCGGCTTCGGAATGGACGGCGACGGTGGCAATGCCCATTTCACGGCAGGCACGCAGGACGCGCAGGGCGATTTCGCCCCGGTTGGCGATCAATACTTTTTTCAGCATGATAATCTTTCCGGATGGTTCAGACGGCCTCAGCGGCCGCCTAATGCGTTGCGGATTTTTTGGTCGGTTTTGTATTGGCTCAAAGCGTAAACCGACCACATGGCTGCCGGTATCCAGCCAACCAGCGTACACTGCAGAATCAGACAGATGATGCCTGCAAACGGACGGCCGATGGTGAAAAACTGCAACCAAGGCAAGAAAATAGCCAAAATCAGACGCATGGTTTGTCCTTAATGAACAGAAAAAGGAATTTCAGACGGCCTTGAAGATAAAGGCCGTCTGAAAAAGCGGATTATTCAATGATAAAGAGCGGCTCGCCGTATTCGACCGGAGTACCGTTTTCAACCAGAATTTCTTTAACGACACCGGATTTCTCAGCTTCGATTTCGTTCATCAGCTTCATGGCTTCGATGATGCACAAAGTATCGCCGGCTTTTACTTGTTTACCTACTTCGACGAAAGCGGCGGCGTTCGGGCCGGGAGCGCGGTAGAACGTACCGACCATAGGCGATTTTTGCGCGTTGGACAAATCGCGAGCGGCAGGGGCGGCGGCTGGAGCGGCTGCGATGGGAGCAGCGGCAGGGGCGGCAACCGGAGCAGTTACGGCAGGTGCCGGAGCAGCATAAACAGGAGCTGCGGCGGCAGTGGTGCGCGTAATGCGGACTTTTTCTTCGCCTTCGGTAACTTCAATTTCTGCAATGCCTGATTCTTCGACCAAATCAATCAGTTTTTTTAATTTACGCAAATCCATTGCTTTTCCTTTTTAGCGCGGCATAAAGTGCATATTGGGTATGCGCCGCTGTGGTTTTAGATGATTTCCTGAGACGTCGGAAGGTAGGTTTGCCATCCGGCGTTTAAATAATGTCGGAACAGGGCGGAGCCTGAGAAATGAATCTGGTTATTTTCCCGAACTTGTCGGTAAATGTCCAGTAAAAGATAGAAAAAAGGCGTTTTTCGGCGAAAAAAGAAAGGAACGCTGATTTTTGTTAAAAAGTGATTTTTTCAAGAGCGTTTATTCTAATTTATTGGTTTTTCGACAAAACATGCCGTCTGAAAACCAACTTTGCGCGTATAATGGCGCCTGTTTTTTTTAAGTATGCACGATAATGGATATTTCCGATTTTGATTTTGAATTGCCCGAAAAACTGATTGCCCAGCATCCTCCGGAAGTGCGCGGCAGCAGCAGGCTTTTGGTTGCCTTGCCGACATTGCCGATTGAAGACAAACATTTCGGCGATTTACCCGATTATGTCGCTCCGGGCGATGTGCTGGTGTTTAACAATACCAAAGTGATGAAGGCACGCCTGTTCGGCCAAAAAGCCAGTGGCGGAAAAATCGAAGCCCTGATTGAGCGGGTATTGGACGCGCATACCGCATTGGCGCATATCCGCTCGTCCAAATCGCCGAAACCGGGTACAGAATTGATTTTTGAAGGCGATATCCGTGCCGTCATGATGGAGCGCGCGGAGGAATTGTTTTGCTTGAAATTTGAAGGCGAGCAAACCGTTTACGAACTTTTAGAGCAAAACGGCCATCTGCCCTTGCCGCCTTATATCGAACGCGCGGCCGATGATGAAGACGACAGCCGCTATCAGACCGTGTACGCCAAATATCAAGGCGCAGTGGCCGCGCCGACGGCAGGTCTGCACTTTACCGATGAATTGTTGGGCCGTCTGAAAGCCAAAGGCGTAGAAACCGCAGAAGTGACCCTGCACGTCGGTGCCGGCACATTCCAACCCGTGCGCGTCGATAAAATTGAAGAACACAAAATGCACAGCGAGTGGTTTGACGTACCGGTCGAGACTGTTGCCGCCGTTGAGGCTGCCAAAGCGCGCGGCAATAAGGTGTGGGCTGTGGGCACAACCTCCATGCGCGCCTTGGAATCTGCCGCACGCGAGACAGGCCGTCTGAAAGCTGGTCGCGGCGATACCGATATTTTCATTACGCCGGGCTACCGCTTCAATGTTGCCGACCGCTTGATTACCAACTTCCACCTGCCCAAATCAACCTTGCTGATGCTCGTCAGCGCGTTTTCGGGCATGGAACATATCCGCAGCGTTTACCGTCATGCGGTGGAACAGGAATACCGCTTTTTCAGCTATGGCGATGCGATGATTTTGGGGAGAGCGGAATAAATCGGAAGCGGATTGGAGCGTTTTAAACTGGTTATTTGGGTTGTCCCGAATCCGAATCAGTTGAAACGCTCTATTAAAATATGCAGCTGAAGCAAGTTATCTAAGGGTCAAATTAATGGATGAGAAAAAAATAGATTTTTTGCTGTATAGCGTACCGGAAAATGTGGACTATACGACGATTCCAGAAGAGCTTGACTTGGAGGATGTGCCGCAAGAGAGGATAGATGGATTAATCGAATTGCTATCCAATGAAAATGAGGTATTGCAATTTGATTCAGCACGCCTGCTTGCTCATTGGGGTATTGATGAAGGCTTTGATACTTTGGTTTTGATGTTTGAGAAAGGGGAGACAGAGGGAATGATTGATCATCGTTTACATGGTTATGATGATACAGATCGGCATATCTTGTCTGCTTTTATCAGTTACTGGGCATCTAAAGCAGATCAGAGTCAGCAAAAAGGTGATGATGCACGTCAGAAAATCTTTCCTCCTGTGGTTAGAATTATTCGTAAAGCATCATCGGCAGATTTTTCTATCAGTGAGTTGTTTTGGCTGGTCACGAAAATGCAGTTTATAGAGTATGTGCCGCTCGTTAAAGAATATCTACAGCATATTATTGACTATCCAAGTAAACGGTATTGGGAAATCCATGATACTGTAAAATCATTATTAGAAATAGAACCGCAATTTGTTCATGATTTACTTGAAAGTAAACACAAAAAGTTATCGGATTTTGGATTATAAAAAGAATATTTTGAATAAAATAAAAAACAAAAAGGCCGAGACCTTTGCAAAATTCCCCAAAA
>NZ_KV831682.1:0-227 GCF_001837185.1 Neisseria sp. HMSC064D07
GGTCATGGAAAATCCCCTGAATGTCTTAAGTAGGAATTTAGGGGATTTTTGGGGGGATTTTGCAAAGGTCTCGGGCCGTCTGAAAAACCTTTCAGACGGCCTTTTTGTTTTTGAATATTGTAAGTGATTGTAGAATTGAGAAAAACAGGAATTGATAGACTAAAATACTAGCATTATTAATTTAACATAATATAAATTATGCGAACTAGCGTTTCCGCCTGAAAAAG
>NZ_KV831683.1:0-227 GCF_001837185.1 Neisseria sp. HMSC064D07
GCCGGCGACGACAACATCACCACCGAAGCCCAAGGCGACACAGTGACCGTCAAGCTGAACAAAGACCTGGTGGTAGACAGCGTCAAAGCCGGCGATACCACCGTTAACAACGACGGTGTGAAAGTAGGCGACGATGTCGCATTGACCCAAGACGGCGTTAAAGCAGGTGATGTCAAACTGACCAAAGACGGATTGAACAACGCCGGTAACAAGATTACCAACGTAGC
>NZ_KV831684.1:0-222 GCF_001837185.1 Neisseria sp. HMSC064D07
GAGCATACGCTGCAAAGGCAGTTTGGCGGCTTCGCCCAGCTTTCTGTCCAACAGAATTTCGTTGTGTCCGCTTGTCAGGGCGTATTTGATGCCGCCCAGCGAATTCATCGCCATCCACGGGCAGAACGCGCAGCTTTTGCAGCTTCCGCCGTTGCCTGCCGTCGGCGCGGCGATGAATTCTTTGTCGGGCGCCTGCTTTTGCATTTCGTGCAGGATGCCCAA
>NZ_KV831685.1:0-6482 GCF_001837185.1 Neisseria sp. HMSC064D07
ACACTGGTGAAGCCGGCGCTAAAGGCGATAAAGGCGATAAAGGCGATAAAGGTGACACTGGCGAGTTCGGTCTGGTTGATGAGACTGGTATTGTTGATAAAGAGCACTCTATCTCCAAACCTCTGAATAACACTATTCAGATTAAAGGTGGGGATACTGAAGTTAAAGTATTAGACAAAGCAACCGGTCAGACTTCGAAGAAAGGATTTACAAACATCTCCGTTAAGAAAGTTAATGATGCGTTGGAAGTCAGCTTGAAATCTGATCTGACCGTTAACAGTGTTACTACTAACGTACTGAATGTAGGTCCTGTAACCATCAACAAAGATGGTATCGATGCCGGCAACACTACTATCCAAAATGTTGCTCCAGGTAAGAAAGGTACCGATGCGGTTAACGTTGACCAGCTGAACCAAAAATTCGGCGATGTGAACAGCAATGTGAACAAGGTTGACAACAACGCCCGCGCAGGTGTAGCTCAAGCTCTGGCTACTGCCGGTCTGCCACAAGCTTACTTGCCAGGTAAGAGCATGCTGGCTATCGGTGGCGGTCACTACCGCGGTGAAACCGGTTACGCTGTCGGCTTCTCTAGCATCTCCGATGGTGGTAACTGGATCATCAAAGGTACTGCTTCCGGCAACTCACGTGGTCACTTCGGTGCTACCGCAGCAGTTGGTTACCAATGGTAATCTGACTTTCAGACGGCCTGAAAAGGCCGTCTGAAAAGACGAAGCAAAGTAAATGCGGCCTATTTAGGCCGCATTTTTTTATGCTTAGATTATGTGTTGGGTTTATTCGATGAATTAATCATCATAGTAGCTAAAGAGAAATGAATATATCTTTAGCAGTCTGTTGTAATTTAAAAGGCCGTCTGAAACATTATTTGATGTTTCAGACGGCCTTTCATTTATTCACACGATATGGCATTAGTCCCAAATATTTGCGCGTTCGACTTCTTTCCATGCGTCTAGAATCAGGCTGCCGTCGTTGTCTTTTAGCAAGGTGGCATCTGAGAGCATACGGCGCCAAGTGCGGGCATTTTTTAGGCCGTGCATCAAGCCTAAGGCATGGCGGACGATGTGGCGTAGGATGGTGCCGCGTCCTAAGGCGATTTGTTCGCGGCTGTATGCGTATAGCCAAGCTGCTAAATCTGCGTATTGGATTGGTTCGTGTGCGTCGTTATAAAACAGCGCATCCCAATCGCGCATCAGCATTGGATTGTGATAAGCCTCGCGCCCGATCATGACGCCGTCGACAAATTTCAGATGTTCGGCGATTTCTTCGTTGGTGGTGATGCCGCCGTTAATCAAAATTTCCAAATCAGGGAACTCTTGTTTTAAGCGATATACGTATTCATATTTGAGTGGCGGAACTTCGCGGTTTTCTTTCGGGGATAAACCGTCCAACCAAGCATTACGCGCATGGACGATAAATGTGCGGCAGGCTGTTTTTTTGTGTAATGTTCCCACAAAATCTGCTACGACTTGATATTCTGTTTGTCTGTCTACACCGATGCGGTGTTTGACCGTCACCGGAATTTCAACTGCATCCTGCATCGCGTTCAAACAATCTGCCACTAAATCTACATCATTCATCAGGCAAGCGCCGAAAGCGCCTTTTTGAACGCGTGGGCTGGGGCAGCCGCAATTTAGGTTGACTTCATTATAGCCATACGCTTCAGCCGCTTTGGTAGCGATTGCCAAGTCATGCGGATCTGAGCCGCCAAGCTGTAAAGCTACCGGTTGCTCGCCTTCGTTGAAACTCAAAAAGCGGTCTTTATCTCCATAAACTACCGCGCCTGAATTGACCATTTCGCTATAAAGCCAAGCATTGCGTGTAATTTGTCGCGCCATAAAGCGATAGTGTCTGTCTGTCCAATCGAGCATGGGTGCAACAGACAAGCGGCGGGCGGGGAGGGAAGAAGCAGACATTGAGATGACTTTCAAACAAAATAACGCATTATATAGTGTATTAAATTGACTTTCGATATCAGCTGGTAAATCAAAATTATATAAGGTATCACTGGGTGCAACCGTGTTGTACCTGAGGCTAAATCCATTCATGTTGATGGAAATCCAATATTCAGACGGCCAAATAAGTTTTAAAATGTCAAACAACAAACCATTAGAATGATAAGGAAAAAACATGGCACAATTTTTCGCCATCCATCCCGATAATCCCCAAGACCGCCTCATCAAGCAAGCCGCCGATATTGTCCGCAGTGGCGGCGTTATCGTTTACCCTACGGATTCCTGCTATGCGCTTGGCTGCAAACTCGGCGACAAAACCGCGATGGAACGCATTCTCGCGATTCGTAAAATCGATCAAAAACACCATCTGACCCTGATGTGTGCCGATTTGAGCGAATTGGGTACTTACGCCAAAGTAGATAATGCCCAATTCCGCCAGCTTAAAGCAGCTACGCCCGGCAGCTACACCTTTATCCTGCAGGCAACCAAAGAAGTACCCAATCGCACGCTTCACCCCAAGCGCAAAACCATCGGCCTGCGTGTTCCCGACAACGCTACTGCCTTGGCGCTTTTGCAAGAATTGGGCGAACCTATTTTAAGTTGCACCCTTATGCTTCCTGAAGACGAAGAGCCATTGACTGATCCATACGAAATCCGAGACCGTCTTGAACATGCTGTTGATTTGGTTATTGATGGCGGCTGGTGCGGTACTGAGCCGACAACGGTTATTGATATGACCGATGGCACTGAGCTGATTCGTCAAGGCAAGGGAGATATTGCCGTATTCGGTTTGTAAAACCATCCGCGTCTGTATAAGTACGGATATGCGTATTCTTTCTATGACGTATTAAAAGCATTTTGCCAATTTTATTGATAGCTCAAAAAAACAAATTATTCAATTAAGCAATTGTTCAAAATCATTTCATCAAAGGCCGTCTGAAATCTTTCAGACGGCCTTTCCTGTTTCTTAAAAAAATAATTCATTTTAAATAAAATTCCGAGCGATTGGCACGTTGCTTGCATGATTACTGTGATTGCTGATGACTTGTCGACGGAATACAACATTACGCTTATTAATAAAAACATGACTGGAGAACTTTTGATGATTGGTTTTTCTGTTCAAACGTCATGATTTTGTTTAAAAATTAAAGATAATCGGTTGATATTTTAGACTAGCGGATATTTTGTAAGTATGAAATACTATACCGTTGCGGGATAGTCAAAAGCCTAAATTTTGTCTCAAAGTGACAATAAACGTCAGCTTGAGATAAGCATTTTGCTGGGAAAACCCCGCATAAATTCTTAAAGTAGCGTCATGCTCATGCTCACGCTTTTACCTATCATAAAAAGAGAAAGACACACCTATGAATAAGATATTTAAAGTTGTTTGGAACCGTACGATTCAATCTTTTGTCGTAACTTCCGAATTGGCCAAAGGCCGAGTGAAATCGTCTGCAGAACAAAACAGTGCAGATGTATCTACCAAATCCGGTAAAAATGGTATTGCGACAGTTTTCAGATTGACAGTGATTTCGGCAGCTCTTTTGGGTGCAGGTAATTCGTATGCGGCAACTGCAGCACGAGGAAAAATTGAATTTGATGCTGTAACCAGTGCGACTGCGGTTAGTGGTGCAACAGCGACCGGTATTGGTGCTCTGTCAGTAGGAGCATCAGCCAATGCTACGGCTAACGGTGCAGTTGCGGTAGGTACGAGTGCAAATGCAACACATAATAACAGCCTTGCTGTTGGTACAAATGCCAAGGCTACTCAAAATCATGCTGTTGCGATGGGTGCAGATACAAGTGCAAGTAGTTCAAATGCAACAGCGATAGGTAAAAGTGCCAATGCTGTTTCTGCAGATTCAACAGCACTGGGTGCAGATTCCAAAGCAAATGGTACGCAAGCGACAGCGGTAGGTAAGAATGCTCTTGCTGATAATACGAGCACAACAGCATTGGGTAATTCGGCGCAAGCATTTGGTATAGGCTCAATGGCTTTGGGCCAATCCAGCACATCAAGAGGTCAAGACGGCATTGCAATTGGCAGCGGCAGTCAGGCTGCAGCCAATGCGCAAAATGCCATTGCAATCGGTACCAATGCAGTGGGTTATCAAAGTGAGTCTATCGCCATAGGTAATTCAGCCCAAGCTCAAACTGGAAATACCATTGCCATCGGTAAAAGTGCAGTGGCAAATTCTCCAGCTTCGGGTAATGCAGCATCAAGTGCTATTGCACTTGGTGCAGACGCGAATGCAACCGGACTTGGTACGATTGCTATTGGACGTGCATCTGGGGTTCTTTCGCAAAATATTATGAATGTGAATGTAACGCACAATAATATTGCTATTGGTAATACGGCTCGAGTAGGCGATTCAAGTAGTTCTAAGATAACTCAGTCTATTGCTATTGGTTCAGGTAACCGTGTTGATCCACAGGGCAGACCTGAGGGTGCGTGGGCAAAGGGAGACCAATCTATTGCGGTTGGCGGCAATGTCTTGGCTAATGGTAATTCATCTGTTGCTATTGGTGGTGATGATTTAGATTCGGTAGGTGGTACTCGATATTCTGGCAATGCAACGGATAAATTCATCAAATATAATGAAAAAGGTGCAAAGACCGGTGAATATACGCTGAGCGGTAAAAGTCTGCGTGATATTTATAAAGAGATGACTGGTGATACGATGTATAGCGGTTCTTATGGTAATACTATTGCCGGTCAAGGTTCTGTTGCATTAGGTGTGCAGTCTAATTCATCTGCCGATTTGTCTCTGGCTATCGGTACCAAATCTCAGGCCACTGCCTTTGGTGGTGTAGCTTTGGGTACAGGTGCGAAGGCTACTTTGCTGAATTCTGTGGCTTTGGGTACGGCTTCTAAAACCGATAAAGAAGGTCAGGCATACGTTCAACGCGAAATTATGGGTGTAACCTACACTTGGGCAGGCGGTCAAACTACCGATGCCGGTGATGTTGTGTCTGTCGGTTCTAAAGGTTACGAACGTCAAATCATCAATGTATCCCCCGGCGATATTTCTGCTACTTCTACTGATGCCATCAACGGCTCTCAACTTTATGGTGTATTGAGTGCAATTGAGCGTGTCCGCTATTTCTCTGTTAAGTCAGAAGAAGGCAAAACTGACGGTACGAAAAACTGGAACAATGACGGTGCAAAAGCAACCAATTCGATTGCCATCGGACCGAATGCGGCAACAAGCACTGGTGCGACGGGTAGTATTTCTTTGGGTCATAATGCCAACGTACTTGGTTCGTCTTCTGTTGCTGTTGGTCCAAATGCAACGGTAACTTCTGGAACTGTTGGCGCTGTTGCCTTAGGCTCTAATGCCAATTCCCGCGGTACAGGTTCTATCGCCATAGGTTTGAATACAGAAAATGATCGCAATTACTCTATAGTCGTCGGTGCTCACAGTAGAGCCAACTACGAAAATGCAACCGTTGTCGGTGCAAGGGCAGCAGCACAAAATAACGGTACGGCAATGGGCTATTTGTCAAATGCAGTCGGTGATGATTCTGTTGCAATCGGTCATCAGGCGCAGACAACACAAGCTTATTCTATCGCCATTGGTAAGCAGGCAAACAGTTCAGGCCTTTATTCCACTGCTATTGGTTCCTCAGCCCAAGCTGCCGGGCAGAATAGTTTTGCCGGCAGTAATAATGCAAAAGCGACTGGAAGCGATTCAGTTGCTTTGGGTAGTGGCGCGACGACTACGATCGGTAGCTCTGTTGCATTGGGTAATGGTGCTGTTGGCACTGCCAATAATTTTGATGCAACAGCTAAAAATGCAACATTCAAAAACGATAGCGGTACGACGACTAATGTCAGCTATGCAGCTTCTTCATCCGCTAAAACAGGCGCGGTTTCTGTAGGCAGCGCAGGCAATGAACGCCAAATTCACAATGTTGCCGCAGGCCGTATTTCCGCCACTTCGACCGATGCGGTCAATGGTAGCCAGCTGTACACCGTTATGAACAATGTTGGACACAATATCCAACAAAACGGTACAGACAAATCTCGTATCAACAACAACGGTACAGTCAACTACGCCGATGGCAATTTGACGACTGTTGCAATCACCGATGGCGAGAATGCATCAAAAGTTCAAATCAATGTCACTCAAGGCACATTGTCTGTCGATAATAATGGCACAGTGTCCGCACCGACTGCCGGTGTAGCGACTGCCGGTGATGTAGCCAATGCCATCAATAATGCCAAGACCACAACTAAGGTGGAGGCAGGCAGTAACGCGCACGTTAATAAAACAACTTCAGGCAAAGAAACCACTTATACCGTCAGCGCAGATAAAGCAACGGTACAAGTTTCCAATGCTTTGAATTTGACTTCCAATACTACAACTGCAGCTGATGGTGCAGTCACAACCGACTACAGCATCGACTTGGCTGATAGCACCAAAGCCGACATCCAAAAAGGTGTGGACGCCAAAACCACCGTTGATACCAAAGGTCTGACCTTCAACGGCGACAGCGGCAGCACCAATG
>NZ_KV831686.1:0-290 GCF_001837185.1 Neisseria sp. HMSC064D07
CTGGCTGGCGCAAGACGACACCCTGTCCGAATTGTTGCAACTGATCAACCGACAATTGACCGAAAAAAACCTAAAAGTAGAGAAAGCATCCGCCGCCGTCGTTGACGCCACCATTATTCAGACCGCCGGCAGCAAACAGTGTCAGGCCATAGAAGTCGATGAAGAAGGGCAAGTCAGCGGCCAAACCACACCGAGCAAAGACAGCGATGCCCGCTGGACAAAGAAAAACGGTTTATACAGACTCGGTTACAAACAGCATACCCGTACCGATGCGGAAGGCTATATCGAGA
>NZ_KV831687.1:0-393 GCF_001837185.1 Neisseria sp. HMSC064D07
CGGCATCTTTGCTGTTGGCATTGAGGTCGCCGTCGGCTACGTTGGTAACCTTGTTGCCGGCGGCATCGATACCGGACTTGGTCAGGCTAGGACCGCCTGCGATCTTAACGCCGTCGTTGTTCACGGTGGTGTTGCCGGCTTTGACGCTGTTCACTACCAGGTCTTTTTTCAGCTTAACGGTCACTTTATCGTCTTGGGCTGCGGTGGTGATGTTGTCGTCGCCGGCAACGGTCACGGTGGAGCCGAGTTTTTCGATATTGGTGCTGCCTCTGTCGCTGTTGAAGGTCAGGCCTTTGCTGTCAACGGTGGTTTTGGCGTCTACGCCTTTTTGGATTTCGGTTTTGGTGTCATCAGCCAAATCGATGCTGTAGTCGGTCACGTTGTTCGCGTCTG
>NZ_KV831688.1:0-1677 GCF_001837185.1 Neisseria sp. HMSC064D07
TTAGGGGATTTTGGGGAATTTTGCAAAGGTCTCGACCTGATTTCTTTTCGCTACCGGCGGCAATGCGTACCAATTGGAGAAATTCCGATTTCAGCTCAAACGGATCGTCGCTTTGGATTTTCTGTACCATTTTTTCAATGTCGCTCCAGCTCAGTTTGCCGTTGTATTCGCCGCCGCGTAGGGCTTGGGCATAGGAAGCTGCGGCAAGGGCGAGCAGGGTGTCTTTATCGGCTTGCTCCAGCGGTTTGCTGCCAACGGGAATTGCTTGTTCCATCAGCTTGCTGTCTTTTTCCCCAGGCAGTTTGTAGCGTACTTTGACAAAGGCGTATTCGTTTTTACTGCCTTTGGCGGCTGGGGCTGGGGCTTTTTGATAGCGTGATTCGTTCAGCCAGCCGTTTTTGCCTGTCGGAATGATTTCATAGATGGCGGTCACGCTGTGGCCTGAGCCGATATCGCCCGCATCTACTTTGTCATTGTTGAAGTCTTCATTGCGCAGGGTGCGGTTGGTGTAGCCGACCAAGCGGTATTCTTTGACAGTGGCAGGATTGAATTCGACTTGGATTTTGACATCTTGCGCAACGGTAGCAAGCGTGGAAGTCAGTTGCTGCTGCAGAACTTTTTTCGCTTCTTTTTCATTGTCGATATAGCTGTAATTGCCGTCGCCTGCATCGGCAATTTGTTCCATCATGTCTTCGTTGTAATTGTCCGTACCGAATCCTAGCGTGCTGAGTGAAACGCCGGTTTTTCGTTTTTCGGCAACCATGGATTTGAGCGTTTCGGTATCAGATACGCCAACGTTAAAGTCGCCATCGGTTGCCAGCAGGATACGGTTGATGCCGTTGGGTACGAAGGCTTTTTGCGCTTCTTCGTAGGCCATGCGTAAAGCGGATTCGCCCGAAGTCGAGCCTTCGGCTTTCAGTTTGTCGATGGCTTGTAGGATGGTTTCTTTATCTGAACCTGATGTGGGTGGAAGCACCAGCTCTTCGCCTGATGAATAGGTAATCAGGGTAACCTTGTCCTGAGGACGTAATTGTTGGGTCAAGATACGCAGCGTTTTTTGAACCAACGGAAGTTTATTTTCTTCATCCATGCTGCCGGATACGTCCACGAGGAACACAAGATTGGCAGGCGGCAGATCTTTCTTTGCTGTGTCTTGTGCTTGGATACCGATTTTGATCAGCTTGGCTTCCGGTTGCCATGGAGAATCAATGGTTTCAGTGTGAACGGCAAATGGGTGGCCGTCAGTAGGCAGCGGATAGTTATAAGGGAAGTAATTGACGATTTCCTCAATCCGTACAGCATCTTTAGGCGGCTGTTTGCCGCTGTTCAGAAATCGGCGGACGTTGGCGTAGCTACCGGTATCGACATCGATGCTAAATGTGGAAACGGGTTCTTGAGCAACGGATTTGACCGGTTGGTCGGGTTGGTCTTGGTAGCGTTCAGTGTTTTCTGCAAGAGACAGATTTTCTTCAGCAACGGCAGCAGCAGGCAATGCTGATTCCGGTGCGCCCTGAAGATTTTCGGTTGACGAGTCTGATCGGTCGAGAGGACCGGAACACGCAGTCAAAGCCGCTAAAGTGAGTATGGAAATGGTTTTCAGGAAGAAACGGGGCATGATTTAAGCTCCTGGGAAATATCACATGCTGAGACCTTTGCAAAATTCCCCAAAATCCCCTA
>NZ_KV831689.1:0-4625 GCF_001837185.1 Neisseria sp. HMSC064D07
TGAACGAGTCGCTGACGGCGGTGGTGTGCGGGAAAATGAAGGGGAAGGGAAACTGTACTGACGGCGAGGAGATATTTAGGGGCAATGATGCGGAGTGTCGGCCTTTTACGGGGTAGAAACCTGATCTAAAGGGAGGAGGCGGATGAAGAAAAAGGACGTGCTCAGGCACGTCCTTTGAGGAATGAAGATGGGTTATTCGCTCCAGCTGACCCAGCCCAGCATCCAAGTATTGTTCTGACTAACACAACCAACCTCAGTTAGCTAAGAAAGAAAATGAAATATTTAGTTTTGTTAGATTGACTCTCTATCAATTTTCAGACGGCCCTTTGTTATAATCTTCTCTTTACCTGAACATAAAACAGGCCGTCTTATGGAAGTCATCCAATATCCCAATTCTCCGTTTAAACTCCACCAGCCCTTCCCACCCGCCGGCGACCAGCCCACCGCCATTGCCGGCCTGCTCGAAGGGCTTTCAGACGGCCTTGCTTATCAAACCTTGCTCGGAGTAACCGGTTCGGGCAAAACCTACACCATGGCGAACGTCATTGCTCAAAGCGGCCGCCCCGCCATCATCATGGCGCACAATAAAACCCTTGCCGCCCAGCTCTATGCCGAAATGCGCGAGTTTTTCCCCGAAAACGCAGTGGAATATTTCGTCTCCTACTACGACTATTATCAACCCGAAGCCTATGTGCCCAGCCGCGATTTGTTCATCGAAAAAGACAGCGCGATTAACGAACACATCGAACAAATGCGCCTTTCCGCCACCAAAAACCTGATGACGCGCGACGACGTGATTATCGTTGCCACCGTGTCTGCCATTTACGGTATCGGTGACCCGACCGAGTATCAACAAATGGTGTTGTCCGTCAAAGAAGGCGACACCATTGAGCAGCGCGACATCATCGCTACGCTCGTTTCCATGCAATACGAACGCGGCGATTTGGATTTCAAACGCGGCAGCTTCCGCGTGCGTGGCGACGTGATTGACGTGTACCCCGCCGAAAGCTCGGAAAACGCCTTGCGCATCAGCCTGTTTGACGACGAAATCGACCGCCTCGATATGTTTGACCCGCTTTCAGGCAGCCTTATTCAACGCGTCGGCCGCTACACAGTCTTCCCGTCCAGCCACTACGTTACCCCACGCGACACCGTATTGCGCGCCTGTGAGTCCATCAAAGAAGAACTGCGCGAACGCATCGAATTTTTCGCCCGCGAACAACGCCCCGTCGAACAACAACGCATCGAACAGCGCACCCGCTTCGACCTCGAAATGCTCTACGAAATGGGCTTCTGCAAAGGCATCGAAAACTACCCCCGCCATTTCTCCGGCAAAAAAGAAGGCGAACCGCCGCCCACGCTGATGGACTACCTGCCCGACAACGCCATCATGTTCATCGACGAAAGTCACGTTACCGTCACCCAAATCGGCGGCATGTACAAAGGCGACGCATCGCGCAAACAAAATCTCGTGGACTACGGCTTTCGCCTGCCTTCCGCTCGCGACAACCGCCCGCTCAAATTCCACGAATTTGAAAAAGTCATGCCGCAAACCATCTTTGTCTCCGCCACCCCCGCCAAATACGAAGAAGAACACGCCGGACAAGTGGTCGAACAAGTCGTCCGCCCCACAGGGCTGGTCGATCCCCAAATTATCATCCGCCCCGTCGCCACCCAAGTCGATGACTTGATGAGCGAAATCAACGACCGCATCCAAAAAGGCGAACGCGTGCTCGTTACCACTCTCACCAAACGCATGGCGGAACAACTCACCGACTATTACAGCGAACTCGGCATCAAAGTGCGCTACCTGCACAGCGACATCGATACCGTAGAGCGCGTTGAAATCATTAGAGATTTACGGCTCGGACTGTTTGACGTACTCGTCGGCATCAACCTATTGCGCGAAGGCTTGGACATCCCCGAAGTCTCCCTCGTCGCCATCCTCGACGCCGACAAAGAAGGCTTCCTACGCTCCCACCGCAGCCTGATTCAAACCATAGGCCGCGCCGCGCGCAACGTGAATGGCGTAGCGATTTTGTACGCCGACAAAATCACCGACTCCATGAAAGCCGCTATTGACGAAACCGAACGCCGCCGCGAAAAACAGATTAAATTCAATGAAGAACACGGCATCGTACCGCAACAGATTAAGAAACAAGTCAAAGACATCATCGACGGCGTGTACCACGAAGAAGACAGCAGTAAAGGCCGTCTGAAAGGCAAAAACAAGGTTAAAGTCGGCGAGATTCAGAACGAAGAAGATGCCTTGAAAGAAATTGCCAAACTAGAAAAAGCCATGCAGCAGGCAGCTAGGGATTTGCAGTTTGAAGAAGCGGCTGTTCTTCGTGATAGAATACGCGGAATTAAAGAGAATCTGCTTTTTGGAGCAGAGTAAATTTTTCTATATAAAAGGACAAGAGTATGGAAACAAATGTTTTTTATGGGGAATATTCTTTAGACCACTGGATTCATTTACTTGAAACAGGCAACATTAAATTACCAAAGATTCAGCGTTCATTTACATGGAAAGATTATAAAATAAAACGATTAATTAAATCTCTACATAATAAACAATTTATCCCACCGATTATAGTTATCAGATCAAACCAAGAAAACCTGATTATAGATGGGCAACAGAGGTTAACCAGTCTTTTGTTGGCATATCGCAATAAATACCCTACACGTAAAAATCTAAATAACAAATGGAAATATTGCTCACAAAGTGATGGTAATACAACTGCAACAAATTTTGATGATCCTGACGGGTTTACTGACTATGATTTCTTTGAAGGAATCGGAATATCAAATGTAGATAAAAATAATTTTTTTAAAGATAAATTTTTAGGATTTACCTTTATTTCTCCTCAGTCTGGTACCAAAATTGAACAAGAGCGATTTTTCGCACAAACATTTTACTCAATAAACACGCAAGCAGAATTATTGACTGCTGATGAAAAATTAGAAGCTTACAAATTAATTACACCTGAATTAAAAAATATTATTTCACCAAAATTTGAAGAATATTTCAAAGTTAGCAGAGGCAGTAATAAACTTATTAGAATATTAGGCTACATTCTTCAATACAGAATGAATAAAGACTCTATTCAAACGGCTGAAAGAACAGAAGATTTTGCCAATATTGTTGAGTCATTAAGTAATAGAATACCAGTCGATTTATTCGGCAAAAGAGGGGAAATTGTTAGAGATTTCGATTACAGTCAACCTTTCTATGATACCGGTTCAAACTATAGTATTTTTGAAGAAACAGATGGCACACCTTGTTATATAGAAATTCTTGAGAAGATAAAAATTGAATTAAATAAAAATAAAAATCAGAATCCCAATGCGCCTTACAAATTTGATAAAATTGTACACTTTGATGTTTTATTCTTTGGCTTTTTATATCAATGCCTATTTGGAGGCAATATTTCCTACTTAAATGATGAAACCACAATCAGAGAATTGATCGAAAAATGCTCAAAATTAGCAGAGAAACTCCACAAAAGGTCCAAAAACACACCAAATGATAGCATATATATCTGTGAAAGAATAAAAGAATCTATTGAACTCTATAATGGAATGGGGCTAAATTATGGTAAACCATAATGATTTTATTCTTGAGCCGATTATCAATATTTTAAAAAAAGGTATATCCTCTCTGTCTAATTTGGGTGATACTATAGAAACATATCCAGTGCAAGAACATATTCTTCGTTCAATTTTTATTGAAATGACAGGTTCTCAAGAGCAAAAAATGAAATGCATTCTTTGGACTTTAGCTACCTATGATTATGAGTTTAGATATGAATTTTTGAACAAGGGCAAGTATGGAGAATGCTCTGATTTGAAAGAGAAATCAAAAGTATATGGCGATTTAACTAAGCAAATAACATTGCTCAAACCTTCAGAAAATATAGAATTTAAAAAAATTATATTTCCTGACGATGAAACTAACCACATAGAAAATAATAAAATAGCATTAGATAAATTTCTTAGTCATTCAAACATCAACTCAATATTTGAAAAATATATTAAGATGTTTCAAGGAAATGAAATTACAAGTGAATCACTGTTTTTACCTTCCAATAGTCAATTATTTACAAATAAAGATAACATTGGTGATGACAAATTAAAAAAGTATGCGATCTCTGAAATTTATCTTAGATTATATAAACATCGTAATAGGTGCGCTCATAATACATTATCATATCAAAAAAATTTACCTACATTAAATAATTTAAATATCGAAGCTTATAATTTTGATAATTATTATATTCGTTTTTTGATATTAATTTTTATTGATACAATCTTTATTAAGACTTATGAAAAATATTTGGAATTAAGACAAACTGGAATTAGCTGGTAAGCGAGCGTAGCAAGCCGTAGCCTGTATTCCCACCAACCGCGGGCGTGGCTGCGCCATATCCTACCTGCGGGCGGCACAAACTTTAAAACCGAGGTGTAGGGTGTGTGCGGTATGCACGCACGCGTTCTTTGCCGTTCAAACCATTCTTTCAAACTTTCAGAAGACCTCAAACGTTGTCTGGAAACTTTAGAATAAAGGCCGTCTGAAATCCAGTTTTCAGACAGCCTGAGACCTTTGCAAAATTCCCCAAAATCCC
>NZ_KV831690.1:0-366 GCF_001837185.1 Neisseria sp. HMSC064D07
GAGGGGCTACTCTTTGATACAGCTGTTGGTGGTGATGCTGTTGGCTTCGATATTGGCGACGGCGGCCTTTACGGCCTATCGGGAATCGGTCCGCGCGGCCAACCTGCGTGCGGCGCATGCCGCCCTGCTGGAAAATGCGCGCTTTATGGAGCAGTTCTATGCGAAAAAGGGCAGCTTTAAGCTGACGTCGACGAAGTGGCCGGAGCTGCCGGTGAAGGAGGCGGGCGGTTTCTGTATCAGGATGAGCGGTCAGGCTAAGGGCATCCTGGAGGGTAAGTTTACCCTGAAGGCGGTGGCGCTGGATAGGGAGGCAGAGCCGAGGGTATTACGCTTGAACGAGTCGCTGACGGCGGTGGTGTGCGGGAA
>NZ_KV831691.1:0-13983 GCF_001837185.1 Neisseria sp. HMSC064D07
GGGGATTTTGGGGAATTTTGCAAAGGTCTCAAACTAAAGGCCGTCTGAATTGCTCTTTCAGACGGCCTTTTGAGGTTTCTATATCTATAATTCTTAGTCGGCGAACTGTTTTTTCATTCGTTCGCGTCGCTCTTGCGCTTCTACGGACAATGTCGCAGTCGGACGTGCCAGCAGGCGTTTGAGGCCGATGGGTTCGCCGGTATCGGCACAGAAACCGTAATCGCCTTCGTCAATACTGCGGAGAGTCGCTTGCACTTTATTGAGAAGTTTACGCTCGCGATCGCGGGTGCGCAGTTCTAAAGCGTATTCTTCTTCTTGAGTAGCTCTATCGGCAGGATCGGGAGCGGATTCGTGCTCTTGAAGATGGCCAGTAGTGGTGTTTGCATTTTCAATCAGTTCTTCTTGCATTTTAACCAGTAGTTCGCGGAAGAAGGCCAATTGGTCGCTGTTCATGTAGTCCTCTTCAGGACCATCCCAGTTTAAAATATCTTGTTCTGTCAGCTTTGCCATGGTGTCTGCTTTCGGTTTGTTGTTAATGATTTGGATGCTACGGGTTTGCTTTTATTGGGTTTTCTTGAATTTCCGTTTTGGAAATTGGGCGAATCATATCATGTTTTACCTATTCATTTGTTCTTTATATTTCGATTTGCACTTTTTTGCACTACCTTACACCTAAATGTATTAAAGCACTTTTTAGGACGTTGTATTTTTAGTCGTTAATACCTGCTGCGCTTTCAGACGGCCTATTGAAGCAACCACAGGTTGGTTTGCTGGATAAGTTGGGGAAACCATCGGGTCAGCCACAACCATAATAAGAGTGCCAACAAACTGCCTGAAAAATCGTATCGTCCTGCGCGTAAGAAGGAAAACGGTTTGAGCAATGGCTGCAAGATTCGTTCGATGGCATAAGTCAACGGCGAATACCGGCCCTGTATACTGGACACCATTCTAATAATCAGACCAATAAGTAATGTATAAGCTGCGGCCTTCAGCATATGGAGTGCGGCAAACCAGAAGTTTGCCAAAATCAGCTTATTGCTGATGGATAGCGCCGGCGAGATGAAAATAATGGCGGTACAGGCAAGGTAGTACACCAGAAAACCTGAAGGCAGGCAGTACCAATCGGTTTTCGCGCCGGATGGAAATGCTTTTTGCCAAGGTTTGGTCAGCCAACCTGTTGCCTGTATGCTGAATTTGAGCAGGGGATGTTCTGCTGCCAATCCTGCGTATCGGAGCAAAAAGCGTGTGATACACAGGATGGCAATAGCGTCTGCCAATAATAAGAGCAAGTCGCCACGCATGTTCAGACGGCCTTATATTGTTGTGCCATTTCTTGCGAACGTTTAACGCAAGCTTCTACGCCCTGTTCGATGGCTTCGGCAACGTGACGTGCTTTGAAGGTTTCGATGGCTTCGTGTGTCGTGCCGCCTTTGGAAGTCACGTTTTGCTGTAATTGTGCGAATGCTTCGCCGGTTTGTTCGGCCAAAGCCACTGCGCCTTTAAATGTAGCGAGGCTCAGTTCGCGTGCATCTTGTTCGTTGAAACCTTGTGCCAAAGCCGCATTTTGGAGCGCGCCCAACAGATAGAAAACATAGGCGGGGCCGCTGCCGCTGATGCCGGTAATATTGTGGAGTTGCTCTTCCTCGTTCAGCCAAACGGTTGTGCCGACAGAGCGCATGATGCCGTCTGCGGCTGTGCGGTCGGCTTCTGAAACGCCTGCATCGGCAAACATACCGGATACGCCCAAACCGATTTTGGCCGGCGTATTGGGCATGATGCGCACGATACGGCGTGTACCGTCCAGATAATGGCTGAGGGTATCGATGGACAAACCTGCCGCTACGGACAACACCAGCGCACCATTCAAACGGATGTTTTGACAGGCTGCCTGCATGTCTTGCGGTTTGACGGCGAGAATGAGGACATCGTCCGCACTCAATTCTGGCAGGTTTTCAGAAGTGGCTACGCCCAATTCTTGCTCCAGTTGCGCTCGTCTTTCGGCGCCGCATTCGACAATGTGAACACGATAACCGTCTTGTTTGACCAAACCGCCTGCAATGGCAGTCGCCATATTGCCGCCGCCGAGAAAATAGATATTCATATATATGTCACTCCTTTGTGATATCGATCAGGCCGTCTGAAACTGCTGTCTACCCTGTTCAGACGGCCTATTACTTTTATTGAGGATAATGCCGCTTACCGAAAATCGCGCTGCCGATGCGGACGTGGGTTGCGCCGCATTCTACCGCGATTGGCATATCTCCGGACATACCCATAGACAAAACATCTGCTTCGACGCCTGCCGCATTCAACTCAGCCAACAGCCGCTGCATGGTATGAAACTGGCTGCGTAACTCATCGTCGCTGCTGTCGGCCTTGGCCACACACATCAATCCGCGCACTTTAATATTCGGCAACTTGGCCACTTCAAGGGCCAGCGCAATCGCTTCTGCGGGCGCTACGCCGTGTTTCGCCTCCTCTGCGGCAATGTTCACTTCAATGCACACCTGCAACGGCGGCATTTCAGACGACCTTTGTTCGCTCAAGCGCCGCGCCGTTTTCAGACGGCCTATCGTATGCACCCAATGTGCGCGTTCGGCCACAAATTTGGTTTTATTGGACTGCACATCGCCGATAACGTGCCAAACAATATCCGGCAAATCGGCCAGCGTTTCCGTTTTCTCAAACCATTCCTGAATATAGTTCTCGCCAAAATCGCGCTGACCGGCCGCATATACTGCGCGGATATCGTCTGCCGGAAAGGTCTTGCTGACCGCTACCAGCTTCACCGCTTCCGCAGGCCGTCCGGCAGCCTCAGCCGCCTGTTCAACCGCCCGGCATACGTCCCGATAGTTTTGTTGCAATACCGACATGGTTTTCTCCTTTAACCCGTTCATCACTCGGCATTTTGAAAATTTTACTTGGTCGAACGGGTTTATCTATTTAAAATAAAGCGATTTTATTATTCTAAACCAAAACAAGGCCACATTATGCAGATTACCGACTTACTCGCGTTCGGCGTGAAAAACAAAGCCTCCGACCTCCATTTAAGTTCGGGCATTTCCCCCATGATACGCGTACACGGCGACATCCGCCGCATCAACCTGCCCGAGATGAGTTCGGAAGAAGTCGGTACCATGATTACCTCGGTCATGAACGACCACCAGCGCAAGCTCTACCAACAGGATTTTGAAGTCGATTTCTCATTTGAGCTGCCCAATGTTGCCCGTTTCCGCGTCAACGCCTTTATGACCGAACGCGGCCCGGCCGCCGTATTCCGTACCATTCCGAGCACCGTCCTAACGCTGGAAGAATTGCGTGCGCCGCGCATTTTCCAAAAAATTGCCGAAAATCCACGCGGTTTGGTCTTGGTAACCGGCCCGACCGGTTCGGGTAAATCCACCACGCTGGCGGCGATGGTCAACTACATCAACGAAACCCAACCGGCCCACATTCTGACCATCGAAGACCCGATTGAGTTCGTCCACCAAAGCAAAAAGGCGCTCATCAACCAGCGCGAGCTGCATCAACACACCCACAGCTTCACCAACGCCCTGCGTTCCGCACTGCGCGAAGACCCCGACGTGATTTTGATCGGTGAGATGCGCGACCCTGAAACCATCTCCCTCGCCCTGACCGCCGCCGAAACCGGCCACTTGGTTTTCGGCACGCTGCACACGACCGGCGCCGCCAAAACCATCGACCGTATTGTCGACGTATTCCCTGCAGGCGAAAAAGAAATCGTGCGCTCCATGTTGTCCGAATCCTTGCGCGCCATTATTTCCCAAACCCTGCTGAAAACCCGCGACGGCAACGGCCGCGTCGCCGCACACGAAATCCTAATTTCCACACCGGCCGTACGCAACCTCATCCGCGAGAATAAAATCGCCCAAATCAACGCCGTCCTCCAAACCGGTCAGGCCCACGGTATGCAAACCCTCGATCAAGCCCTGCAAACCCTTGTCCGCCAAGGCACCATCAGCCCCGAGCTGGCACGCAGCAAAGCGCAAAACATCGAAAACCTCTCTGTTTTCTAAACCATATTCAGGCCGTCTGAACCCCATCATCCCGTTTTCAGACGGCCTTTCAGCCTGACCGAATACCCGTTTTAAAGAGAATCATCATGAGCGACCTCGCCCCTCTGCACGACCTGTTAAGCGAAATGGTGCAAGCCTACTCACAAAAAAACCAAGCACCGCACATCCCCACCCCGGCCGAAATCGGCACGCATCTTCATCCCCTGCTCGACCGCATGTGTGAAGAGGCCGAAAAACGCAACGCATCCGACATCTTCATCAGCGCAGGCTTTCCCCCTGCCATCAAAGTCGGCGGCACCCTCACGCCCATGCCCCACAAAGCGCTGACCGGCGCGGACACCGCCGCCATCGCCGAGTCCACCATGAACCCCGACCAGCTCGAAGCCTTCAACCGCGACTGGGAAATCAACTATTCCGTCCAATCGCGCAGCAACACGCGCTACCGTGTCAACGCCTACCACGAGCAAGGTCGCGTCGGCATGGTATTGCGCCGCGTCAGCCAAGACATTCCCGAGATGAAGACCCTCGGTTTGCCCGAAAAACTCCAAGAGCTTGCTCTTGCACCGCGCGGCCTGCTGATCCTCGCCGGCCCGACCGGTTCGGGTAAGTCCACCACCATGGCCTCCATGCTCAACTACCGCAACCAAAAGCTGCCCGGCCATATCGTTACCATCGAAGACCCCATCGAGTTTATCTACAAGCCTTGCCGCAGCATCTTCACCCAGCGCGAAATCGGCATCGATACCGACAGCTGGAAAACCGCTGTTCAAAGTGCCATGCGTCAAGCGCCCGATGTCATCTGTATCGGCGAAGTTCGTAGCGAAGAAAGCATGGAATACGCCCTCCAACTGGCTCAAACCGGCCATCTGTGCGTTTTCACCATCCATGCCAGCACAGCTTCCCAAACCATCGAGCGCATCATCAACTTCTATCCGGAAGACCGCCGCCAACAGGTTTTGATGGATTTGGCGTTAAACCTCGTCGGCATCATCGGCCAACGCATCACCATCAAGAAAAACCGCCAACGCACGGCCGTTACCGACCTCCTGCTCAACACTCCGGCCATGCAGGACCTGATTTTCAAAGGCGAATTACTGGAAATCCGCGACCTGATGGCACGCTCCGGCAGCAACGGCATGCAGACGTTCGACCAAAACCTCTTCAACCTCTACGCACAGGGCCAAATCGAACTCAGCGAAGCCCTGCGCCAAGCGGTATCCGCCAACGATTTGCGCCTACGCATTCAAATGCACGATGAAGGCAACAATACCGAGCGCCTCTACGACCGCATCAGCGACCTCAACCTAATGACCTGATGGCGCAAGCCAAAAAAGGCCGTCTGAACGGATGTGGAAACGAAATCAAGTATTTTCCCGTATCCGTTCAGACGGCCTTATCCTATTTCAAGCATTCTGAAACCGACTGAAAATCCTGTTAAAATCCAATCATTCATCTCATAACAAATAAAACAACCCAATCATGAAAACTCCGCCACTCAAACCTCTGATCATTGCCTCCCTGCCCGTCTTCGCCAGCGTGTTCATCGCTGCCACCCTCGTTTGGCACTTCGATACGCCCAAGCTCGTCATGCCCTTCGTACTCGGCATTATTGCCGGCGGTTTGGTTGATTTGGACAACCGCCTCACAGGCCGTCTGAAAAACATCGTCATCACCGTTGCCCTGTTCACCCTCTCTTCGCTGCTTGCCCAAAGCACCATCGGCACAGGCGTTCCCTTCATCTTGGCCATGACCCTGATGACTTTCGGCTTTACCATCCTCGGCACCATCGGCCTCAAATACCGCACCTTCGCTTTCGGTGCGCTCGCCGTCGCCACCTACACCACGCTGACCTACACACCCGAGACCTACTGGCTGACCAACCCCGTCATGATTCTGTTGGGCACTGTCCTATACAGCGTCAACACCCTGATCTTCCAAATCATCCTGCCCCACCGCCCCGTCCAAGAAACCGTCGCCAATGCCTACGACGCACTCAGCAACTACTTCGATGCCAAAGCCGACTTTTTTGATCCCGACGAAGCCGCATGGTTGGGCAACCGCCAAATCGACTTGGCCATGAGCAACACCGGCGTGATTACCGCCTTCAACCAATGCCGCGGCGCACTTTTCTACCGGTTGCGCGGCCAACACCGCCATCCGCGTACCGCCAAAATGCTGCGCTACTACCTCTGCGCGCAAGACATGCACGAACGCATCAGCTCCGCCCACGTCGATTACAGCGAAATGGCCGAGCAGCTCAAAAACACCGACCTCATCTTCCGCATCCGCCGCCTGCTTGAAATGCAAGGCCAGGCGTGCCGCAACGTTGCCGCCTCCCTGCGCAACAACAAACCCTACGCATACAGCAAACGCCTCGGCCGCGCCATGGAAGGCTGCCGCCAATCCCTCAGCCATTTTGCCGAGACCCATGCCGACAATGCCAACCTCCACAATATCCGCCGCCTGCTCGACAACCTTAGCAGCGTCGATTACCAACTGCGGCAACTGCAAAACGATGCGTCCCTTGCCGAAAATGACAACGCCGACACCCGCATCGCCGCCCTTGAAAACACCAAGTTCCGCAATATCGGCGAGACCGTCCTCAGCCAGCTCAATTTCGACTCCGGCGTCTTCCGCCATGCCACCCGCCTCTCCATCGTCGTGGCCGCGGCCTGCATCATTGTCGAAATCCTTCATCTCAATCTCGGCTACTGGATTCTGCTGACCGCCCTTTTCGTCTGCCAGCCTAACTACACCGCCACCAAAAGCCGCGTGTACCAACGCATTGCCGGTACGATTCTCGGCGTAATTGTCGGTTCGCTCGTCCCCTACTTCACCCCGTCTGTTGAAACCAAGCTTTGGATTGTCATCGCCAGCACCACCCTGTTCTTCATGACCCGCAGCTACAAATACAGCTTCTCCACCTTCTTCATCACCATCCAAGCCCTGACCAGCCTCTCGCTTGCCGGTTTGGACGTGTACCACGCCATGCCCATCCGCATCATCGACACCATCGTTGGTTCCGTTATCGCATGGGCTGCCGCCACTTACCTCTGGCCCGATTGGCGTTACCTCACTCTCAGCCATACAGCCGCCCAAACCATTACTGCCAACGGCCGCTATCTCGACGCCATCCTCGACCAGCTGCAAAACGGCAGCCGCGATGATGTCGACTACCGCCTCACCCGCCGCCAAGCCCACGAAAGCACCGCCGCCCTCAGCAGCACCTTATCCGACATGAGCAGCAACCCGAAAAAATACCAAGACCGCCTGCAAGACGGTTTTACCCTGCTCAAAACCAGCTATGCACTGACCGGCCACATTTCCGCGCTCGGCGCATACCGCGACCAGGTTCATCACGACGGCAGCGATACCTTCGCCCCATATGCCCGCCTGACCCACCACATCGCCGAACTCCTCAAACAAATGCCGCAGACCGAACCGGCCACCTTCGATACAAGTATCAAAGCCATCCGACAGGAGTTTGCCGATTTGGAGCAGACCGACAAAGAGCAGTCCCAACAAAACCAAATCCTCAAACACCAGCTCGACCTCATCATCCGCCAGCTTGCACCGTGTTATCAGGCATTGCACAGACAGTCGGATACGCAAACCGCCTAAACCGATAACACATTTCAACAAAATAAAGGCCGTCTGAAACCCGATTTGGATTTCAGACGGCCTTTATTCAGCCATCGAGATTAAAACCGATTATGCGCCGCGTTTTTCCAAAGCAGCAACGGCAGGCAACTCTTTGCCTTCCAAGAACTCAAGGAATGCGCCGCCGCCGGTAGAAATGTAGCTGATTTGGTCGGTTACGCCGAATTTGGCAATTGCCGCCAAAGTATCGCCGCCGCCGGCAATCGAGAACGCATCGCTTTGGGCAATCGCTTCGGCCAATACTTTGGTACCGCCGGCAAATTGGTCAAACTCAAACACGCCGACTGGGCCGTTCCATACAACCGTACCGGCAGCTTTGAGCAACTCGGCCAAGGCAGCGGCGGATTTCGGGCCGATGTCCAAAATCATGTCGTCTTCGGCAACATCGGCAATGTCTTTCACCACAGCTTCCGCATCAGCGGCAAAGGCTTTAGCGACAACCACATCGGTCGGCAGCGGAACAGAGCCGCCTTTAGCCGCCATTTTCGCCATAATTTTTTTGGATTCTTCAACCAAATCGTGTTCGGCCAAAGATTTGCCGATGGCTTTGCCTTCTGCCAACAGGAAGGTATTGGCAATGCCGCCGCCGACGATGAGTTGGTCGACTTTGTCGGCCAAAGATTCGAGGATGGTCAGTTTGGTAGACACTTTGCTGCCGGCAACGATGGCGACCATCGGATGAGCCGGTTGTTTCAGGGCTTTGCCCAAAGCGTCAAGTTCGCCCGCCATCAACACGCCGGCGCAGGCAACCGGTGCGGCTTGAGCAACGGCTTCAGTCGAAGCTTGGGCGCGGTGGGCGGTACCGAATGCGTCGTTGACGAACACGTCGCACAAAGAAGCGTAGGCTTTGCCCAGCTCCAAGTCGTTTTTCTTCTCACCTTTGTTGATGCGCACGTTTTGCAGCATCACGACATCACCGGCGTTTAAAGTCGGTTTGTTTTCACGCCAGTCGTTCAATACTTTCACGTCTTTGCCCAACAGTTTACCCAAATGCGCGGCAACAGGCGCCACATCGTCTTCAGGATGGAATTCGCCTTCGGTCGGACGGCCGAGGTGGGTCATCACAATCACAGATGCGCCGTTGTCCAAGCAGTATTTGATGGATGCGAGCGAAGCGCGGATACGGGTGTCGTCGCTGATGTTGCCGTCTTTGAACGGTACGTTCATATCGGCACGGATCAGAACGGTTTTGCCTTGAACATTTTGTTCGGTCAGTTTCAAAAATGCCATGATGATTCCTTTGTGATGGTTGGAAACGGGAATGTTTGGGATTATCCGCGAATGAGGCGCGACGGTAAAGCCGCGCTTGATGTGAATCAGCAGATAAGGCCCGGGCCGTCTGAAACATTCGGCCAATCTTTCAGATTTTCCGCTATACTTTGGCGATTGATTTTCATTTTACGGATTGAACCATGTTACGCCGAATTGCTTTAATGCTTGCCTTCGCGCTGCCTGCCGCCTCATGGGCGCAGACGCTTTCTGAAACCCTGCCCAACGGTCTGAAAATCATCGTCAAAGAAGACCACCGCGCGCCTGTAGCCGTTTCGCAGATTTGGTACAAAATCGGCAGCGTGGATGAAAAACCGGGCAAAAGCGGCTTGAGCCACGCTTTGGAACACATGATGTTTAAAGGCACGAAAGACGTTCCCTCCGGCGAGTTCAACCGCCGCGTATCCGAGTTGGGCGGGCAAAACAACGCCTACACCAACCGCAATGAAACGGTGTATTACGAAAACGTCGCCGCCGCCAACCTGCCCGAGATTCTGAAGCTCGAGGCAGACCGCATGCACAACCTCAACTTCAGTGACAAAGAATTCCTCAACGAGATGAACGTCATCCGCGAAGAACGCCGCCAACGCACGGAAGACACAGCCGATGGCAAAATGTGGGAACAAGCCTATCTTGCCGCCTTTACCCAACCATCCATGCGCGCCTCCGTCATCGGCTACATGAAAGATTTGCACACCCTAAAAGCCGACGACTTGCGCGCGTGGTACAAACAATATTACGCGCCCAACAATGCCGTATTGGTCATTGTCGGCGATGTCGATGCCAAACAAACGCTTCAGACGGCCGCCAAACTCTTTGGCGATATTCCAGCCAAAGCCCAGCCGCCGCGCAACAAACTCCATACCGAACCCTATTTGCGCAAGCCTGTTACGGTCAAAGCCACTTCTCCGGTTACACACCAGCCGCTGATTGCCATCAACTTCCGTGTACCGAAACTCCAAAAACTCGATGACACGATGCCTTTCGCCCTCGACATCCTCTCCGATATTTTGGCAGGCAACGCATCCAGCCGTTTTGATAAAAACCTCGTGCGCGGCAAGCAAACCGCATTGAGCGCAGGAACGCATTACGACATCATCAGCCGCGAAATGCCGCTGTTCAGCGTCATGGCCATGCCTGCCGAAGGCGTGAAAACCGATACTCTGATTACCCAGCTGCGCCAAGAAATCAAAGACATTGCCGACAACGGCGTTTCCGAAGAAGAATTGCAGCGCGTCAAAACCCAGGCAGCGGTCAGCGAAATCTACGCCAAAGACTCCATGTCTTCCCAAGCCTCCATGATGGGCCGCCTCGAAGCGCGCGGTTTCCAATATACCGACGAACAAGAAATTCACCGCCGCTTACAGGCAGTCAGCGCGCAAGAAGTACAGGCCGCCGCCCGGATGTTGACCGACGAGCGCATGAGTACCGTCATCATCGAGCCGCAAAAACCTGCCGCCGCGCCAAGCAAAAAAGCTGCCAAACGCCGATAAACACCAGGCCGTCTGAAAGCCCATACCCTTTCAGACGGCCTTAACAGAAAGCCACAACATGAAACCCACCCTGCTCGCCCTTGCCCTACTCCTGCCCTTAAGCGTCCAAGCCGCCACCGACATCCAACGCTGGCGCAACCGCGACGGCACCCAAATCCTCCTTGTCGAACGCCACGAAAACCCCATCATCGACCTTGAAGTCAGCTTCAAGGGCGCAGGCAGCGTCGCCAATCCGGACGGCAAAAGCCAAGTTGCCGAATTTACCGCCTCCCTCCTGACCGACGGCACCCAAGAGCTGGACGAAGAAGCCTTCAATGCCGAAGCCGACAACATCGGCGCACAAATCAGCAGCGACAGCAATGCCGAAAGCGCATCCGCAGGCTTCCGCAGCCTCAGCAAAGCCGACATCCGCGACAAAGCCGCCAACTTGCTCAACCACTCGCTGACCCGTCCGCGCTTTGACGAAACCGTTTTCCGCCGCCGTCAAATCCAATCCATTACCGGCTTGCAACAACAGGAAACCACCCCCGACTACACCGCCACGCGCGAACTGACCAAGCTCATCTATCCGAACCACCCCTACGGCAGCGGCGCAAACGTAACCGTCGACAGCCTCAAACAAGTTAGTCTGGACGACATCCGCGCCTTCCACCGCACCCACTACGGCAAAGACAACGCCATCGTCGCCATCGTCGGTGACCTCAACCGCAAACAGGCAGAGCAACTGGTCGAACGCGTCCTCAAAGACCTGCCGGCCAAAGCCACCGCAACCCATGCCATCCCGCCCGTTCCCAAACAAACCGCCCAACGCCGCGACATCCCCTTTGCCGGCACACAGGCACAAGTCCTGCTCGGCACCTCCCTCTTCAAACGCCACGACCCCGACTACTACGCCCTCGTTGCCGGCAACTACATCCTCGGCGGCGGCGGTTTCGACAGCCGCCTCATGAAAGTTTTGCGCGACCAACACGGCTACACCTACGGCGTATACAGCAGCCTCGCCCCGGCGACAGAAGAAGGCACGTTTGCCATTTCCTATTCCACCCAAAAGAAAAACACCAAAGCCTCACTGGCTGACACCCAAGCCGTCATCGAGCAGTTTATCGCCGAAGGCCCGACCGAAGCCGAACTGAAACAGGCCAAGGCCAACATCGTCGGCGGCTTTCCCCTGCGCTACGACTCCAACGACAAACTGCTCAACTACCTGAGCCTGATCGGCCTCTACGACCTGCCCAACGACTACTTGGAAGCCTATCCCAAAGCCATCAACAGCCTGACCGTCGAACAAGTCCGCGACGCATGGCAACGCCGCGTCAAATTCAAAGACCTCAACACCGTCGTTGTCGGTGCAGAATAAAACGCTTTAAAACAACAGGCCGTCTGAAAGATTTTTCAGACGGCCTTTAGCTTTGTTTAAAATCAATCAAACCATTTGTAGATAATTGGTAGAATTTAAGTCCTCTTTTTACATTTTCTTTTGATTTTACTTAAGAAATCCTCGCTCCATGTGATTGGGATTGCACGATTTGTTTTTGTTGCTCCTCATATTCAATTTGTTGTGCTGTTTGCTGAATTTGGCTCAGGCTTTCCTCTACCGGCGTCTTAGCCGCTTCCCACATATCTACAGAAGCCATTATTAATCCGGGGGCTCTGTGTCCGACCGAGACTTTCCCATTATCGTTAATATTGATTAAAGACACACCACTCATCTTGTTTTTATAAGCCACTGAAGCTAACGACATCGCAATATTGTCCAAACTATTTGCATCGTAAGCGATGTTTTTCTGGGCACAAAAATCAGCAAAAATCTGTTTCCCTTGATGATAGATTTTTTGGGCGTTTTGCGGCATATCCTCAATAGTTAAAGCCGTTGGTTTATCAATATCCGCCGCGTATTGATCGCGTTCATCCCTTTCATCCAAAGACATCATATTCGGATCTTTTTCGATAAGGTCACGGGTTTTTTGGTACATTTCGTTGGCATTCTGCTCAATGTCTCGCCAACGCCCCAGCAGGCTTTTATCATATAAGGCTGGTGATTTTTTCAGCTTATTAAATAACCCTCCTCCTTGACGAAACAGAAGAATACCTGTTTCTTCCATCAGAATATCTGGTTTTTCTTGGTTCGATTTCTCCGATTGGAGTCTTTTGAAGTCCTTATCCGTAATATTGACAAATGGCAGCTTGTCGGTATCGGTATAGACGAGCGGGACCGATCTGCCTATACCTTTCGGGTCCAATACGGAATTGAACACTGCATTTGCTTTGCCTACCGCCCATTTCTGAAGTTTTCCCGAAGCGTCTTGGGAAGATGAACCTCCGATAAAGTCGAAGTTGTCGTTTTTAGGCGTGATTCTGAGGTTGCGGATTTCTCGACTGCCGTCGGGCCGGACGAAGAATTGGAGTTTGGCAATATCCGTTTGGGTAACGGTTACTTGGGTTGAGCCGAAAATAAAAGCGCGTTCGACGTAATCGGAGGATGAGGTATCTATGCCGTATTGGGAAATAGCTGTAGTAAATCCTCTTTCTGTTTTAGGTAATTCTCTAACTCTTTGAGCAATCTTTGTCTTTCCATAAATCAAATCGATAGCTTCATCAAAAGAGTAAGGCTTATCTCTAACAAGTAGATTTTTAGCATTAAAAAAGTTTTCAAACATTTTAAAATCTGCTGCCGAAGCATATCGTCCTGCACCATTTCTCATATAGTCTGTTGCGTCAATATGAATAGGTTTTCGTTCGGTAGAGGTTGCCGCAGTAAGCATATCTTCTTTCTTTGGAGGGATTGCAGCATTCCACAAATAATGTGATAAAACTTTATCTACTGATACTTCAGATACTTTTAACGCATTACGAGAAATTCCACTTACATTAGGCATGTCTTATCCTTTCAGTTTAGTTTGATGGATATAATATGGTTGCCAGAGTATATCTCCACAATTATTCATAAATAGGATTTCTGAAAATCTACTCTGATATGTTTTTTCTTTTTTCGTTTCATCTTGGCGTAATCCAGGAATAATCTCTTTGATCTCTACATAAAAATTCCCCACACCATAATCCATAATATTAATATTTTTTGGAATTTCGTTTTCCGGAAAAATTCTTGCAAATTCTATATAGGTAACTAATTCACTATTTTTTATTTTTAATATAGCTTCTTTTTTATTTAAGATATTACAGCAGTCCGAGCCAAAAATAACTTCTTCCTCTTCAGGTGCTCTAAACACCAGGGTAAATCCTTTGCTGCCATAGCCGGTTAAATATTTCTCTAAATCTTCAGTTTTTTCTATTTCTTTTTCCTGATATTGTGGTAATAGAGGATGATCTCTTGGGTCTTTCTTTTCTAAAAAAAGGCTATCCCATTTTCCGTTAGTATAATCTTGTGGGACAAACCACACACGGCAAGCTTTTTTATTACGAATACAATCCTCGCTGGTATAAGCATCCCCAGCCAATGTAGTAGTAAAATCTGTCCGATAAGCTTCTGCAACCCCCAACAACCTACCTGCAAAACTGACCATTGC
>NZ_KV831691.1:14083-31722 GCF_001837185.1 Neisseria sp. HMSC064D07
TGACCATTGCTTTCCTGTGTAATTCTGCGGGCGTATAAAACTTTCTATCCCGCCAGCAATAGCCCGCTCTGAGTTTTTCCCTGTATTCCTGTTCCGAAACCCCGTCAGGCTTTGGGTCTTTGGCAATCAGTTCTTTCCAGTATTGGTATTTGTCGGGTGCGGTATATTCATATATACCGAAGCCTGCTGCCGCCAAAGCAGCGATTACCAGTAGGTATTTGTAGACTTTATTCATTTGCTTGCCTTTAATTAATAACCAAGGTTGTCTAAAACTTTTCAGACGACCTCTTTGCTTGTAAGAGGTTCCAATATAGCATATTGGTTTGCACCATTTTTCATATAGTTAGTTGCATCTATTTTGATAGGATTACGATTTGTAGAAGTTACTAATGAAGCCATATTTTCTTTCTCTGGAAGCATTGCAATATTCCATAAATAATGAGATAAAATTCCATCTATGGTTACTTCTGATACTCTTAATGATTTTCGCTGTCTTACATAACATTCCTATTGGATATAGGTTAATAAATATAATGAGGCTGCCACAATACATCGCCACAATTATTCATGAATAACATATCTGAAAAGTCAATCTGATAAGTTTTTTCTTTATTTTCACCCCATTGGTGAAATCCTGGACTAACCTCTGAATAACTAAAATAAAAATTACCAACCCCGTAATTTTCGATATCGATATTCTTTGGTATCTCACTCTCTGGAAACGTTGCCGCTCCCTCTAAATAAGTAATCAACGTATTATTTTTTATTATCGGGGCAGCTTCTTTGATACTTAAAACTTTACAGCAGTCAGATCCATAAATGCTTGCTCCTCCCTGATTATATCCTCTGATAATCAATGAAAAACCTTTTACATTATATTGTTCCAAATATTTTTTTAAATCATCCTGTTGTTTAATTTCATATTTTAAATACTTTGCCAGCAATGCCCCATCCGTCGGGTCTTTCTCCGCCAAAAACATCCTGTCCCATTGCTCATTGGTGTAATCTTGCGGGACAAACCAAACACTACAGGCTTTTTCGTGACGTACGCAGTCTGCTCCCGTAGAATAATCCCGTCCGCCCTGATTGGTGGTCATGTTGGCCTTATAGGCTTCTGTTTCTCCCAATAACCTGCCTGCAAAGCTGACCATTGCTTTCCTGTGTAATTCTGCGGGCGTGTAAAACTTCCTGTCCCGCCAGCAATAGCCCGCCCTGAGTTTTTCCCTGTATTCTTGTTCTGAAACCCCGTCAGGCTTGGGGTCTTTGGCAATCAATTCTTTCCAGTATTGATATTTGTCGGGCGCGGTATATTCATATATACCGAAGCCTGCTGCCGCCAATGCAGCGATTGCCAACAGGTATTTGTAGGTTTTATTCATTTGCTTGCCTTTAATTAATAACCAAGGTTGTCTAAAACTTTTCAGACGACCTCTTTGCTTGCAAGAAGTTCCAATACAGCATATTGGTTTACACCATTTTGCATATAATCAGTTGCATCTATTTTGATAGGGTTACGATTTGTGGAAGTTACTAATGAAGCCATATTTTCTTTCTTTGGAAGCATTGCAGTATTTCATAAATAATGAGATAAAACTCTATCTATGGTTACTTCTAATACCCTTAATGATTTTTGCTTATTCTTCATCAACTTACTCCTTAGTTAGATTAAATCTCATATACAATAGAAGATAACCATAATATATCACCACAGTTATTCATCATCAGTATAGTTGGAAATTTTGATTGATAAGTTTTTTTCTCATCTTTTCCCCAATCAGTTTGATTCATTGGAACAACATCTCTAAAATCAAAATAGAAATTTCCAATGCCATAATCCTGAATATTAACTCCTTTTGGAATATTATTTTCAGGGAAAACAGAAGATAGTTCAAAATAACCACTCCACTCCTTACCCCCTATGACTGGAGCTGCCATCTTTTTATCTAACACTCGACAACAATCAGAACCGTAAACAGACGCACCTTCCTTACCCATCCACCTATCAATCAAAGAAAACTTCTTATTTCCATGTTCTGATAAATATCTTTCCAAATCTTTAGTCTGCTTGATCTCTTTGTCTAAATATTGCTCAAGAAATTTAAAGTCAGCCGGTCTTTCTTCTGCTAAAAATTGTTTATCCCATTGATCATTAGAATATCCCTTTGTAGAAAACCAGATGCTACAGGCTTTTTCTGCCTGATATGCTCTGCACTGCCCTCCTGTAAAACTGATTTCTCCCTGAAGTGTAGTCGAATCTGTCCGAAAGGCTTCAGCCTCCCCCAACAACCTACCTGCAAAACTGACCATTGCTTTCCTGTGTAATTCCTCAGATGTGTAAAATTTCCTATCCCGCCAGCAGTAACCTGCCCTGAGTTTTTCCCTGTATTCCTGTTCCGAAACCCCGTCAGGCTTTGGGTCTTTGGCAATCAGTTCTTTCCAGTATTGGTATTTGTCGGGTGCGGTATATTCATATATACCGAAGCCTGCTGCCGCCAAAGCAGCGATTGCCAGTAGGTATTTGTAGACTTTATTCATTTGTTTGCCTTTAATTAATAATCAAGGTCGTCTGAAACTTTTCAGACGACCTCTTTGTTTGTAAGAAGTTCCAATACAGCATATTGGTTTGCACCATTTTGCATATAGTCGGTTGCGTCAATTTTTACTGGTGTACGATTAGCTGATGTTATAGATATTCCCACATCTTCTCGTTTAGGTGGTGTAGGACTATTCCATAAGTATCGTGATAAAACGTTATCAATAGTTACCTCGGAAACCGATAGAGATTTTTGAATGCTTAAATTTGGCATTTCCTACATCCTTTTATAATCAATACAAAGATAAATGATAATATGGTTTCCACAGAACATCACCACAATTGTTCATTAAGAGAAGTTCTGAATAATCTGCCTGATGAGAAACTTTTCCCTCCTTATTTGAATAGGACAAGCTTGGAATTACTTCCCTAGAATTGAAATAAAAATTTCCTATTCCATAATTTTCGATCTCAATACTGCTTGGGATATATTTCTCAGGAAAAACTTCTGCAAAAGTAATTAAATGTCTGTTTTTAATTATAGGTTCTACGTCCTTTCTACTTAAAACCTTACAACAGTCCGAACCATAAACTGATTCTCCCCCTTCTGCACCTGTGGCCACCAAGGTAAATCCCTTATTACCGTATTGTATAAAATACTTCTCTAAATCAATAGATTGTTTAATTTGTTTTTTAGGGTATTCCTCTAATAAAACATAATCTGTGGATTTTTTTGCCGATAAAAATAAGTTATCCCACTGCCTGTTAGTATAATTTTTCGGAATAAGCCAAACACTGCAAGAGTTTACGTTTTTTGGCAATCAACATAAGAATTTCCTGCTAAAGTAGTAATAGAACTATTCTGTAGAATAATTGCTACTCCTAGCATTATTTCTGTGAAGCTGACCATTGCTTTCCTGTGTAATTCCTCAGGGGTGTAAAACTTCCTATCCCGCCAGCAATAGCCCGCCTTGAGTTTTTCCCTGTATTCCTGTTCCGAAACTCTGTCAGGCTTCGGGTCTTTGGCAATCAGTTCTTTCCAGTATTGATATTTGTCGGGCGCGGTATATTGATATATACCGAAGCCTGCTGCCGCCAAAGCAGCGATTGCCAGTAGGTATTTGTAGATTTTATTCATTATGCTTGCCTTCAATTAATAATTAAGGTCGTCTGAAACTTTTCAGACGACCTTTTATCGTTCAAGCTAGGCTTTATTCAACCGTTACCGATTTAGCCAAGTTACGCGGTTTGTCCACGTCTGTACCGCGTGCAAGGGCTGCGTGGTAAGACAGGAGTTGCACGGGGATGGTGTGCACAATCGGCGAGAGTACGCCGACATGGCGTGGGGCGCGGATAACGTGCACGCCTTCGGTGGCGTTAAAGTTGCTGTCGAGGTCGGCGAAGACGAAGAGTTCGCCGCCGCGTGCGCCGACTTCCTGCATATTGGCTTTCACTTTGTCCAACAGGCTGTCGTTCGGGGCAATCACGACAACAGGCATATTTTCGTCCACCAAGGCCAACGGGCCGTGTTTCAACTCACCCGCAGGATAAGCTTCGGCGTGGATATAGGTAATCTCTTTCAGCTTCAATGCGCCTTCGAGGGCGATTGGGAAGTGGATGCCGCGGCCGAGGAAGAGTGCGCTGGATTTCTTGGCAAATTTTTGCGCCCAAGCGGCGATTTGCGGCTCAAGGTTGAGAACGTGCTGAATGCTGCCCGGCAGTTGGCGCAATTCTTCAACGTATTCACGCGCCTGTTCATCGGAAACCAGGCCGCGCTGTTTACCCAGGGTAACGGCCAGGCCGAACAGGACAACCAGTTGGGTCGTGAACGCTTTGGTAGAGGCAACGCCGATTTCTGCACCGGCGCGTGTGTACAGTACCAACTCGCTTTCACGCGGCAGGGCGGATTCCATCACGTTACAGATAGACAGACTGTGTTTGTGTCCCAAGGATTGCGCGTATTTCAGGGCTTCCATGGTGTCCAAAGTTTCGCCGGATTGGGAAATGGTGATGACCAGTTGTTTCGGATCGGCAATCACGTCGCGGTAGCGGTATTCGCTGGCGATTTCCACGTCGGTCGGCACTTTGGCGATGGATTCGAGCCAGTATTTGGCGGTCAGCGCGGCATAGTAGGACGTACCGCAGGCAAGGATTTTGATGCTGTGGATATCGTCGAACACGTCGCGGGCGTTGGCACCGAAATTTTCAGGTTCGAAACCGCCGTCCAAGAAGACTTCGGCAGTATCGGCGATGGCACGGGGTTGCTCGTGGATTTCTTTTTGCATGAAGTGGCTGTATGGACCCAACTCCAAAGAAGCCAAAGACAACTCGGATACTTTAACCGCGCGTTCGGTTTGCGCACCAGTTTTATCGAGCAATTTTTCGATACCGTTTGCGTTCAGCAGGGCGATGTCGCCGTCTTCCAAGTAAGCGATGCGGCGGGTAAAGGCGATCACGGCGGATACATCGGAAGCGATGAAGGTTTCTTGGTCGCCCAAGGCCACCAACAGCGGGCAGCCCATGCGCGCAACAACCATTTCTTCAGGGTTGTCTTGTGCGATAACGGCAATGGCGTATGCGCCATGGAAACGGGCAGTCGCAGCTTGGACGGCTTCAAACAGTTTCCCGCCGTTTTGTGTGTATTCGTGGTTGACGCTGTGGGCGATGACTTCAGTATCGGTTTGCGATTCGAAGGTGTAACCCAACGCTTTCAGGCGTTCGCGTTCGGCTTCAAAGTTTTCGATGATGCCGTTGTGGACAACCGCGATCATGCCGCCGGAAATATGAGGGTGGGCATTAGGCTCGGTTACACCGCCGTGGGTTGCCCAACGGGTGTGGCCGATGCCGATATGGCCGAACACGCCTTTTTCGCGTGCTGCATCTTCCATCAGCTGAACACGGCCGACACGGCGGACGCGTTTGATTTTGCCGTCCATGTTTACGGCAATACCCGACGAATCATAGCCTCGGTATTCAAGGCGTTTGAGACCGTCGGTCAGAAAATCGACTACATTGTGATTGGCGCGAATAGCACCTACGATACCGCACATATAAGTTCCTTAGTATCAAAAGTTTGAGAAAATGACTGCTGCTCCGGCTCCCGAAAGCGGCAGTCGGAAAACGCCGTTTTATATTCATTAAAACGGCAAATCTAGGTTTCAGACAGCCTGTTGTTTCTCAAGGCCGTCTGAAAGTAAATAAAAGACCGGCCTTACTTCTTATCGCCTTTTTCCGGACGCACCCAGCCTTCGATCACGGTTTGGCGGGCGCGGGCGAGGGTGAGTTTGTTGTCTTCGACGTTGCGGGTAATCGTGCTGCCTGCGCCGGTTGTCACTTTGTTGCCGAGGGTGACGGGGGCGACTAAGACGCAGTTGGAGCCGATGCGGACTTCGTCGCCGATGACGGTTTTGTATTTGTTCACGCCGTCGTAGTTGGCAATGATTGTGCCTGCGCCGAAGTTGGTTTTGCTGCCGACTTCGGCGTCGCCGATGTAGGTGAGGTGGTTGGCTTTGGTGCCGTTGCCGATGGTGGCGTTTTTGACTTCGACGAAGTTGCCGATGTGTACGTCGTCGGCCAGTTTGGCTTGCGGACGCAAACGGGCGTATGGGCCGATTTGGTTGTTTTCGCCGACTTCGCAACCTTCAAAATGGGAGAATGGGGCGATTTTGGTGTTGGCACCGATTTTGGCGTTTTTGATCACGCAGTTGGCACCGATTTCGACGTTGTCGCCGAGTTCGACTTCGCCTTCGATGACGACGTTGACGTCAATCACGACATCTTGTCCGTGTTTCAGACGGCCTCGTAAATCGAAACGTGCCGGATCGCGCAGGGTTACGCCTGCTTTGAGCAATTCTTGCGCCTGTTCGGTTTGGAAAATACGCTCGAGTTCGGCCAGTTGGAGTTTGTTGTTCACACCGGCAGCCAGATGGGAGGAGCGGACTTGGACGGGATGAACTTTGATGCCGTCGGCAACGGCTTTGGCGATGAGGTCGGTCAGGTAGTATTCGCCTTGGGCATTGTTGCTGGAAAGGCTGTTCAACCAAGCTTCGAGTTTGGCGTTGGGCAAAACCAAAATGCCGGTATTGATTTCTTTCACGGCTTTTTGGGCGGCATCGGCGTCTTTTTCTTCGACAATGGCGGTTACGCTGCCGTTGCTGTCGCGGATGATGCGGCCCAAACCTGTCGGGTCGTTGGGCACGTCGGTCAACAAGCCAACTTCGTCGCCTGCGGCTTCGAGCAGGGTTTCGAGGGTGGCTGCATCAATCAGGGGAACGTCGCCGTACAACACCAGCGTGCGGCCTTCGGCAGACAGGTGCGGCAGGGCGGTTTTGACGGCGTGGCCGGTACCGAGCTGTTCGGTTTGTTCAACCCAAACGACATCGCGTTTGACGGTGTCCAAGACTTGCTCTTTGCCGTGGCCGATGACGACGCAGATGTTTTGGGGATTCAGGGAGGCAGCGGTGTCGATAACGCGCTCAACCATGGGAAGGCCGCCGATGCGGTGCAGCACTTTGGGCATTTTGGAGTACATGCGCGTGCCTTTGCCGGCGGCGAGGATGACGATATTTAAAGCTGTCTGAGCCATGATACGGTTTCCGTTGTCGTTGTTTGAGGCCATCTGAAAAGTGTGGCAACAAGTGTTGATTGTTTTTCACTCCGTTTCAGACGGCCTTGGGGATATTGTTATTCGGTTGCTGGCTGTTGGTTGGCAAATTGCGGTTTTTGCCAGTGCTGGCCGCGTTCGCCGTGTTCAGCATGATCCGCTTGATTGGATTGGACGGCGCGGCGCTCAGGGCGGAACTGGTTGTAATTCATGTTTTTAGAATAAGTACCGTCCTGATAAACGATAGGTGTGCCAGTAGCATATTTTTGGCGTACGGCGGTACGGCCGGATTCGTTGGTGTAGGTTTCCCAAGAGCAACCGGCCAAAACGGCGGTGGCGGTCAGAATTAAAGCGAGTTTACGCATGATGTTGTCCTTGTTTTTAAATGTCGGCAATACCGTGTATTGTACTTGTTTTTTCAAAACTTCACGGCAGTTTTGTGCAAAATTCAAGCAAACCCTGCATATCTTTCGCTATGCCGTCGGCAAATGGCAGCGGATGGGCTTTTTCGCCGTACCAAACGGTCTTCATGCCCAAGGCTTTGGCTTGGTGCAGATTGTCGGCGCTGTCGTCCACCATAATGCACTGTTCGGGTTTGACGCCCAACAGGCGGCAGACGTTGAGATAGGCTTGCGGATTGGGTTTGTAGAGCAGGCCGAAGTCGTCCGTGCCGAACAAGCCGTCAAAATGCGCTTCCAAGCCCAAGGCTTCAACCAATGCGCGGACATAAAACGAAGGCCCGTTGGAAAATACGGCTTTTCGCCCTTTCAGACGGCCTAAAACGTCATCAGTTCCATCCATACCCTCCACCTTTGCCAAAATTTGCTTAAGGGGGTGACTTTCACGCAAAAATTCATCGATATCGACTTCGGGATGGTGGATTTGCAAACCGGCAAGCGTCGCGCCGTATCGGTGCCAATAATCTTGGCGCAGATGGGAGGCGGCTTCTTCGGAAAGTTTCAGACGGCCTGCCATGTATTCGGTCATGGCGCGGTTGATGATGTAGAAAATGCCGGCTTCGGCATTGTGCAAAGTATTGTCGAGGTCAAACAGCCAAACGGGAGAATGATTCATATCGTGCCTTGATATGCAGATTTTGTTATGATATTTCGTATTTTACCCGCACAAAGGAAAGAGAATGAAACTGAAATTGTCCGCCTTGGCCCTGTTGCTGGCTTCAGCAAACCTGTACGCCCAAACCGAAGTGCGTTTGGCTGTGCACAAATCCTTCAGCCTGCCCCAAACCGTCATCGCACAATTTGAAAAAGCCAACGATGCCAAAGTGTCCGTCATCAAGGCAGGCAGCGGCAACGAAATGCTCAACAAGCTGATTTTGAGCAAGGCCAACCCGATTGCCGATGCGGTTTACGGTTTGGACAACGCCAACATTGGTAAAGCCAAAGCCGCCGGCATCCTCGCCGCCAACCAACCCAAATCCGCGCCCGTAACCGCTTCCCTGCCCGATGCGCTGGCTGTCGATTACGCCTATGTCGCCATCAACTACGACAAAAAATGGTTTGAACAGAAAAAACTGCCCCTGCCGCAAACCCTGCAAGACCTGACCAAACCGGAATATAAAAACCTTCTGGTACCCCCGTCTCCCGCCACATCCTCGCCCGGCCTCTCCTTCCTCTTGGCCAACATCGGCGGCATGGGTGAAGAAGGCGCGTTCAAATGGTGGGCGCAAATGCGCCAAAACGGCGTGAAAGTTGCCAAAGGCTGGAGCGAAGCCTACTACACCGATTTCACCCAAAACGGCGGCGCCTATCCCCTCGTGGTCAGCTATGCCACCAGCCCGGCGGCCGAAGTCCACTACTCCAAAGGCAAATACAGCACCCCGCCCACCGGCAACCTCTTCCTCAAAGGCGGCACATTCCGCCAAGTTGAAGGCGCGGCCGTTTTAAAAGGTGCGAAACAACCCGAGCTGGCGGCCAAACTGGTGAGCTGGCTGCAAAGCGGCGACGTGCAAAAAGCCCTGCCTGCCGAAATGTGGGTCTATCCGGCTGCCAAAAACACGCCGCTGCCCAAAGTATTCGAGTTTGCCCAAACCCCGAAACACAGCGATTCCCCCAACCGCGCCGACATCAACACCAAACAAAAACAATGGGTGAGCCGTTGGAGCAAAACTGTTTTACGTTAAACCGAAAAACTTAAAAACACATCAAGGCCGTCTGAAAAACCAAATCATTAGGTTTTCAGACGGCCTTGTTTTACAATAACCTTTTAAACAACTTCACACGCACACACAATTATGAATTTCGATCTTCAAGTCCTCTCTTCGTTCTCCGGCTGGGAACAACTCGCCCAAACCGGCATGTCTTTCGGCACAAACCTGCTGGCCGCCTTAGCCATCTTCTTTATCGGCCGCTGGGTCGCCACGCGCGTGGTGACACTGATGAAAGCCGCGCTGACTCGCGCCAAAGTCGATAAAACGCTGGTCAGCTTCCTCGGCAACGTTGCCAACATCGGCCTGCTGATCCTCGTCATCATCGCCGCACTGGGCAAACTCGGCATCCCGACCACTTCCGTGACCGCCTTGATCGGTGGCGCAGGCTTGGCCGTGGCTTTATCTTTGAAAGACCAACTGTCCAACTTCGCTGCCGGCGCGCTGATTATCCTGTTCCGCCCGTTTAAAGTCGGCGACTTTATCCGCGTCAACGGTTTTGAAGGCATCGTCCGCGAAATCAAAATGGTGCAGACCTCTTTAAGCACACCGGACAACGAAGAAGTCGTCCTGCCCAACAGCGTGGTCATGACCAACAGCATCACCAACCGCTCCTCCCTGCCCCTGTGCCGCGCCCAAGTCGTTGTCGGCGTCGACTACGCCTGCGACTTGAAAGCCGCCAAAGCCGCCGTATTGAGATCGGCAACCGAGCATCCATTGTGTGTTCAAACCGAAGAACGACCTGCCGTCGTATACATTACCAACCTTGGCGACAGTGCCATCGAAATTACCCTTTGGGCGTGGACGCAAGAAGAAAATCTCGGCCCGTTCCGATTCGCCCTGAACGAGCAAGTGGTTGAAAACCTGCGCGAAGCCAACATCAACATCCCGTTCCCGCAACGCGATGTCCACCTCATCCAGCCGAAAGCCTGATTTTAGCTTTTATAGGGTTATCCACAATAAAGAAAGAAACGATTTAGCCTATTTGATAGATAACTCTATGAAATAAATAAAGATTAATAAAGGCCGTCTGAATATTTCAGACGGCCTTTAAAATTGTTCACAACCTTATCAACAGGTTTTCCATAGATTAAACCAGATTTTGCGGATTGCCGGCCACAAAGCGGTTGATGTTGTCCAAAAGGATGTCAAACAGACGGTTGGCGGCTTCTTGGCTTGCCCATGCAATGTGTGGCGTGACGATGAGGTTGGGCAGTCGGGCTTTCAGCAGAGGATTGCCGTCGCGCGGCGGCTCTTGTGTCAACACGTCAAAACCTGCCCCGCCGATTTGTCCGTATTTCAACGCCGCAACCAAAGCGGCTTCATCAACCAAACCGCCGCGCCCGCAGTTGATGAGGATAGCGCCGGGTTTCATTTGCTGCAATTCGGCTTCGCCTATCATGTTGGCCGTTTGCGGCGTGAGCGGGCAATTAAGCGACACGACATCGGCGGAGCGGATGGCTTCGTCAAAGGAAACATAGCCGTCGCGGACGCTTTGGGCATTTTTATGTTCGGCGAACACGACATTCATTTTGAAAGCCTGAGCATAAGTTGCCAGCGTTTTCCCGATATTGCCGCGACCGAAAATCGCCAGCGTTTTACCGTTCAAATCGCGCATCGGTGCGCCGAGGTGGCAGAAAAACGGTGAGTTTTCCCACAAGCCTGCCGCAACGTCACGCTGATAGGCAGGCAGGTTGCGCATCAGGGTAATCATCATCATAAACGCGTGTTCCGCCACGGATTCATTGCCGTAAGCGCGGATATTGCACACGGCCGTGCCGTTTTGTTTGGCAGCCTCAACGTCCACATTGTTGACGCCTGTCGCGGTAACGGCAACCAGCTTGAGTTGTGGATTTTCGGCAAATGCTTGGGCGGAAATCACGACTTTGTTGGTAATCACAATGTCCGCGCCGCGGATGCGCTCCAGTGTTTCGTGCGCTTCGGTTGTGCCGTAGCTGCTCAATGTATGTGGAAAATCAAAGTCAAACGGACGGGTGACAAGGGTGTCGCGGTCGAGGACGACAATATGGAGCGGATTCATAAAATTCCTATCAAAAATAAAATATCTATTTATAAAATCTAAATCAGGATAAAGGATTTAAAATATACGCGTTAGTTGATAATAATTATTATGTAGCAATTAAAACATCAATGTAGCAGGAAAACAAAATGATTAAAACCATTACATTTGCTATTTTGCATTTCAGCGTCGCATTTAGTGTCGCCTATATTCTGACCGGCAGTATCGGCGTTTCCAGCGCGGTCGCTTTGGTCGAACCCATCGTCAATACCGTCGTCTTTTATTTTCATGAAAAAGCGTGGAACCGCTACGAGAAAAATAAATCCGAAAAGCAAAAATTGTGGGTGCCTCTGCATCAGTGCGGCTAAAGTTTCAGACGGCCTTTTGCTTGATTAAAACCGATTATGCCTTTGCGGTTCGTCCAGCGCCATCAAAATGCCAAACCCTAAAATAGAGTAAGACTTTACGAAGGCTTCATGAAGGTAAAAATGCTAAAATACGCTATTCTTGCAAACCCATTCAGACGGCCTCAATGCTCACCGATTTAGAAAAAAACGCCATCCGCGACCATTACCAAAACATCGGCAAAAACCTGCCCGGTTTCCGTCCGCGCGCTTCGCAGCGGGAAATGATTGCGGCGATTGCCAACGCTTTTTCGCGGACGTTGACGCGTGAAGAAGGCGAAGAAGCGCCCAAACGCGAGGGTGAGAGCATTGCCGTGATCGAAGGGCCGACCGGCGTGGGTAAATCGTTGGCCTATCTTTTGGCCGGCGGCATCATGGCGCAAACGCGTGGCAAACGGCTGATCGTCAGCAGCGCTACGGTGGCTTTGCAGGAGCAGTTGGTTGACCGCGATTTGCCGTTTCTGGTGGAAAAAAGCGGTTTGGAGCTGACCTTTGCGCTTGCCAAAGGGCGCGGCCGTTATCTTTGCCCCTACAAACTCTATCAACTGACGCAAAACAACGCCCAGCAAAACCTGCTTGGTTTTGAAGCGCCGGAAGTATTGTGGGACAGCAAACCCAAGCCGGAAGAATTGAACCTGCTGCGCGACATTGCCGATGAATTTTCCGCCCGCCGCTTTGATGGCGACCGTGACACTTGGCCGGAAAAAATCGATGACACGATTTGGCTCAAAGTGACCAACGACCGCCACGGCTGCCTGAAATCCGCCTGTCCCAACCGTCCGGAATGCCCGTTTTACCTGGCACGCGATGTCTTGGAAACCGTCGATGTCGTCGTTGCCAACCATGACCTTCTGCTTGCCGACATCAGCATGGGCGGCGGCGTGATTCTGCCTGCGCCTGAAAACAGTTTCTATTGCATAGACGAAGCGCACCACCTACCCAAAAAAGCCCTCAGCCGTTTTGCCGCCGAACATTCATGGAATATTGCCGTTTGGACGCTGGAAAAACTGCCGCAGCTGACCGGCAAAATTGCCGCGCTTACCGATAAAGCCGAACTTGCCAACCTTGCCGACGAAGCTGCAACATCCTTGCTCGACAGCCTGCATGAATGGCAGTTTCATTTGGCGGAAGAGCCGTCTTTAAGTCTGGGGTCGTCTGAAAACGACAGGCGGAAACACAACGAACCGACTTGGCTGTGGGAAGACGGCAAAATCCCCGAAGGCCTGGAAACGACGGTTTCCAATACGGCCATTGCTGCGCGCAGCCTGCTCAAACACGTTATCGGCCTGAACGATGCGCTTTCCGCCGCACGCCGCGAAAAAGAACAGGACGGCGCACTCATCGACCGCCTGACCAGCGAGTTCGGCCTTTTTATTGCTCGTATCGAACAAATCAGCGCGGTTTGGGATTTACTCTCTACCGTTCCCATTGAGGGCGAAGAGCCGTTGGCGAAATGGATAACCCGCCGTGCCGACGACAAAAACGACTACATTTTCAACGCCAGCCCCATCAGCAGCGCATCCCACCTTGCCAACAGCCTGTGGCGGCGCGCGGCAGGCGCGGTGTTGACTTCGGCCACCCTGCAATCGCTCGGCAGCTTCAACCTGATTTTGCGCCAAACCGGTCTGCTGTGGCTGCCCGAAACCACTACGCTTGCTTTGGAAAGCCCGTTTAATTTCGATACGCAAGGCGAGCTGTATATTCCGCCCGTACATGCGAGCCCGAAAGATCCTGATGCGCACACGGCCGCCATTGTCGAATGGTTGCCGAAGCTGGTTTCGCCGGTTGAAGCCATCGGTACGCTGGTGTTGTTTTCCTCGCGCAAGCAAATGCAGGATGTCGCCTTACGACTGCCTGACGAATACTTGCCGCTTCTGCTTGTGCAGGGCGAGTTGCCCAAGGCCGTTCTTTTACAAAGACACCATCAAGCCATTGCCGAAGGCAAAGCCAGCATTATTTTCGGCCTCGACAGTTTTGCCGAAGGCCTCGACCTGCCCGGCACGGCCTGCGTGCAAGTCATTATTGCCAAGCTGCCGTTTGCCATGCCGGATAATCCCATCGAGAAAACCCAAAACCGTTGGATTGAACAACGCGGCGGCAATCCTTTTATCGAAATCACCGTTCCCGAAGCCAGCATCAAATTAATCCAAGCCGTCGGCCGCCTTATCCGTACCGAACAGGATTACGGCCGCGTGACCATCCTCGACAACCGCGTCAAAACGCAACGCTATGGCCAACAATTATTGGCTTGTCTACCGCCGTTTAAGCGGATAGGGTAGTTGTGGATTGTTCAAAAGGTAAAGGGCCGTCTGAAACCAAATGTTCAGACGGCCTTTTATTCTTTTCAAACTATAAATCCAATTTCATGACGGATACGGTTTCCCCATTGTGCAAGTCTGCGTGATTTCTTTCCAGCTGAACTTTTCATACACGGCCTGCACATCCGGCGTGGGGTAATTCCTAAATCAAATTTTACTAGCACACAGTTAGAAGATATTATGGCTGGAAAACGGACTATTAATGGATATATTTGGCATCATAATGCACAAAGTGCACCAAATAACATGCAGCTAGTACCATTGGAAATACATGATGCAGTTAGACATACTGGTCAAAATGCATTAAAAAAAGGACGTTAATCAAGGAAATAAATAATGAAAAAATTAAATATCTGGAGAGATGAAGGAAAAGTTTCTGCTTCAATCATTGAAAAATTTGCAGAAAATTTAGGTGTAACATTCCCTAGATCGTATATAGATTTGATAAGTGAACATGATTATTTATATCCCGAAGAAGATTGTTTTATTTTTATTGATAATAATAAGAATACAGATGACAGAAATATTTTATTTTTAGGATATAAAAAAGATGCCTCCTGTCATGAAAATATCTATACCTATTCATGCATTGATAATGAATATGGCTATGGAAACCAAGTTGTTGCATTTGGAATAAGTGCAAATGGCGATTATATTTGTTTTGATTACCGTAAAAATTCAAGTAATCCATCCATCGTACTTATGTATCATGATGAATTTTACGAAGATGAACTAGGTAATACCAAGATGATTACAGTTCCCATCGCACCTGATTTTGATAGTTTTATAGATAAACTTTATCAAGATGTAGATTAACTGGCACTACTAACCAGCATAGCCTGTGTAACCAACCAAAAAAGTGAAATGGTAGGATGTGCATTCATGCACACGCGGTTTTGGTTTCGCTGAACTCCGTTTCAGGCTGCCTTAAAACCACTTACCTTCCTTTTTACTTTGAACTAATCGTAACTCTAAACTATGCCCACTCCCCCCTAAACATTCTCTCACCCAAGCTCTATCCCAGTGAGCCATATAACGAAAGCGAAGCACCCGGTGCTATCACTTGGTTGTGGTATCAATCCCATGCACCGCCAAGTGCCTATTGCCTGTGTAAAAAAAGAAAATCAACTCACCGAAAAAACCAAGCAAGAAGAATTAAGCACATGACAAAAAACCGCGTATATCCTTGCCCAAGCGGTATTTAGAAGCAGCGGTTGCAGCAGCAGAAGTCAGCATTTCCATAACCTACGGCGAACAGCAAAACCGACAAACCACCCAAGTTCAAGTAAATCAAGCCCAAGCCAGCCAAATTCAAGCAGGCGGTAAAACTACCCTTATTGCCGGAGGTGCAGGCGAACAATCCAATATCAACATCACAGGATCGGATGTTTCAGGTAAAGCAGGAACCGGCCTGATTGCCGATAACGACATCACACTCCAATCCGCCGAACAAAGCAGCAGCGAACGCAGCAACAACAAAAGCAGCGGCTGGATAGAGAAACAGATGCGGCAAACCCAGTTCGCGTGCTTTATCCAGGCAAAACGAAACCAGCTGCCTGCCTACGCCCAAACCGCGAAACTGCGGCAAAACGAACACATCGCCGAGCCAATATTCGTATTCGGGAAAACACGCCATATCAAACCGCTTCAAGGCCGCCGAACCCATCAGCCGCCCTTCTTTATTCACAGCCGCAAATGCCAGCGGCAAGTTATCCCCATCGAGGCACTGCGCGTAATATGCACGGATTTTTTCTAGAGACGACCACGGCGCAAAATCGTGCCATTCCTCAAACAGCGCGAGGGCTAAAGGCTCGACAAATTCAGGCTTCAGACGGCATATGTTCATATCGGGTCCTCTTGTTGTACCGCGTAGGGATAGTTTTACAGTATAGGCCGTCTGAAAGGTTAACACATCTTAAAAAATCAGCGTAAAACACGATAAACCCGCCGCCAGCCCCATTCAAATCACTTATAATTCTGCCCGTACCGCACACAAACAAAAGAAGAACATCATGGCCAAGAAATTTCCCATTTTCCCGAAAAATCCCGAGCGTATCTGTTGGGGTTGCGACAAATACTGCAAAGAAGACGATTTACAATGCGGCAACGGTTGCGAGCGCATCCAACACCCCATCGAGTTGGACGGCCGCGATTGGTATAAAAAAGGCGACTGGAGCAATTTGTTGAGCGAAGAGCAGCAAATCGAACTTGGACTGAAAGAAGCGCCCAAGCAGGCCAAACCGCATATTAAGCTGCCTTTGAAAAACAAAACGGCTTAAACGGCATGCCGTAAACAAACGAAATAAAAAGGCCGTCTGAAACCTGAAAAACAGGGTTCCAGACGGCCTTTGCGTTGTCGGATTATGCCTTCACATAATGCACAAACGCGTATTCGATGCCTTTGGCGGAAACATGGTTTTCCCGAGAGGCTTCTTGCCATGTTTCTGTGGAAAACTCAGGAAAAAACGCATCGCCGTCCACATCCAAACAGACTTCGGTCAAACGCAAATCGGTAGCAATCGGCAGGGCTTGTGCATAAATTTGCGCACCGCCCATGATGATGACTTCTTCAACCCCCTGACACAAAGCCAGCGCATCTTCCAAAGAAGCCGCCGTTTGCGCACCTTCGGCCTGATAATCTTGGCGGGTGATGACGATATTTTGACGGCCGGGCAGCGGCTTGCGCGGCAGAGATTCCCATGTTTTGCGGCCCATAATGACGGGTTTGCCGGTGGTGTAGGATTTGAAGAAGGCAAAATCCTCGGGCAAATGCCAAGGCATGGTGTTGTTGATGCCGATACAGCGGCGGGCGGCGTAGGCGGCGATAAGGGTGATTTTCGGCATGATGAAGTCCGTTTGCAAAATAAAATGATTATAGCGGAAGGGAGGCGGGATGGACTGAATGCCCTATATTTTTAAAATGTTTCAATATTTATAAAATTAATATTCAAAATACTTAATTTTGACAAAAATCATTTATTGTTCATTTTTTTAGGTATATGATAAACATCATACCAAATAAAAAAGGAAAGGAAAAAATGATGAGAACTTTTCATGTTTCTGCTTTGACTGCTTCCCTGTCTTTGATGCTGGCTGCCTGCGGCGGTGCAACAAGCGGCTTGTCGAATGCCGTGACCGAGCCGCTCAATCCGCATCCGAAAGGCGTGTTGTCCGTTGAATTGAACGAATCCGTCCCTGAAAACGGTACGTTGGAGCTGACGGCCAACGGTAAACCGCAAACCCTGCAAAAAGGCGACAAACTCGATACCGGCTTTTTGAAAACCGATAAAGTGTCCTCTTACGACTACGCCCAAAAAATTAAGGTAAACGGCCAAGTCATCACTTTGGAAACGGGTGATTTCCAAGTGTATAAACAAAATTATTCCACTGTTGCCGCGCGTTACGCCAAACAAAAAGCCGATGACGCAGGCAAGCTGCAAAACCTCGATACATACACATTCACTGTCGGCGAAGTCCAAGGCGATGAAACAGCGTATCGCAATTTGCCCAAACAAGGCAGCTATCAGTATTCGGGTATCGCGTTTAATGGCGACGACCGCAGCGGCCGTCTGAAATACACCGTCGATTTCGATAAAA
>NZ_KV831691.1:31822-37989 GCF_001837185.1 Neisseria sp. HMSC064D07
AAAATCAGCAGCATGGCTTCCCACAATAATGTCGACCTGCTTGCCGCAGGTATTGCCAATAACAATGGCAAAGCCGCCATCAGCGGAAAAACCAGTTTGAATGGTGTGGAAAACGGCCGTTATGATTTGAAACTCTTCGGCCCGCAGGCTGAAGAAATTGCCGGTAAGGCGCAAATTAAAGTTGGCGACTCTACCAAAGAAATCGGTTTGGCCGGTAAGAAAGAATAGGAAATAAGGCCGTCTGAACATTTCAGACGGCCTTATTGTGACAAAAAAAGCAACGGCTCAAACCGTTGCTTTTTTCATGCCAACCTAAATTACAGGCTGCCCAAGATAATGCGCAATACGCGGCGCAACGGTTCGGCAGCGCCCCACAAGAGTTGGTCGCCGACAGTGAACGCGCTGATGTATTCGCCGCCCATTTCCAGTTTGCGGATACGGCCGACAGGAACAGACAGCGTGCCGGTAACTTTGGCAGGCGTCAGCTCGTGAATGCTGGCTTCTTTTTCGTTGGGGATGACTTTCACCCAATCGTTTGCACCTGCCAAGATGGCTTCGATTTCAGAAACAGGCAGGTCTTTTTTCAGCTTCAGGGTGAGGGCTTGGCTGTGGCAGCGCATAGAACCGATGCGTACACACAAGCCGTCGATTACGGTCGGATTGTCGCTGCGGCCGAGGATTTTGTTGGTTTCCACACCACCCTTCCATTCTTCTTTGGACTGGCCGTTGCCCAAGTCCACGTCAATCCACGGAATCAGGCTGCCGGCGAGCGGTACGCCGAAGTTGGCTTTCGGATAGTCTTCGCTGCGCAGGAAATCGGACACTTTGCGGTCGATGTCGAGAATCGCGCTGGAAGGATCGGCAAGTTCGTCTGCCACTTTGGCGTGAATCGCGCCCATGCCGCTGATGAGTTCGCGCATGTTTTTCGCACCCGCGCCGGAAGCGGCTTGATAGGTCATGCTGGTTGCCCATTCGACCAAATCGTTTTGGAATAAACCGCCCAAAGCCATCAGCATCAGGGAAACGGTACAGTTGCCGCCGATGTAGTTTTTCACACCGTTTTTGAGGCCGTTGTCGATAACGTTGCGGTTGACAGGGTCGAGGACGATGATGGCATCATCTTTCATGCGCAGGGAAGAAGCCGCGTCAACCCAGTAGCCGTTCCAACCGCTGTCGCGCAGGGGTTGGAAGACGGATTTGGTGTAATCGCCACCCTGACAGGTAACGATGATGTCCATTTTTGCCAATTCGGCAACATCGTTGGCATCCAACAATGTTTTGGCTGCCTGACCGAAATCAGGGGCAGCGCCGCCGACGTTGGAAGTGGTAAAGAAAAACGCTTCGGGAATGTGGGCGAAGTCGTTTTCTTCTTTCATACGCTGCATCAAAACAGAGCCGACCATACCGCGCCAGCCGACGAAACCTACTTTCATGTGTTACTCCTTACAAAGAAAATCCGGATAAGTTTATAGTGCATTAACAAAAATCGGAACGGCATCGCCTGCCGCTTTGTTCAGACTTTTGTTAACCCACTATAACAAAGGGGAAAACAAACGTTTTAACGCCGTCTGCGGAAAATGTAAAGGTTTTTATCGAAATTTTTTAGAATGATGGGGAAATAGGTTAAGATGGCAATGAAATTGCATCTCATTAAATAGCACAGAGGAAGATTAAATGAGCGAAATCAATTTGTCGGATTTGCCTAAAACGGAAATAGTAGATGTCCATATTGCTTCGCCGGGGGCGAGGATTGCGGCATATTTGTTGAATAATCTGTTTACTTTTTTGATATGGTTGCCATTCATTGTGATGGTAGTTTTCACTTTAGATGAAAGCAAAAAATTAGTTTCGGAATCTTCTCTTTTTAATACCCCTGAATATTTTGCCATAACATTTTTTATTTCTTTGGCTGTTTATTTGGTTTTTGGTATTGTCCAACTGTATTACATGAGCCGGGACGGTCAGTCTTTAGGTAAAAAAATTATGGGCATACGGGTGTTAAAAAGTGACGGGAATAATCCAGGTTTTGAAGGAACGGTTTTAATCCGTGAAGTTGTTTGGGCACTTGCTGTTGGTGTTGTGGTAACTATTGTATCGTTGGCAATAAGTGACACGGGTGGAAACCTGATTTCTCTGCTTATAGCCTTCATCAACTTCATCATGCTCTTTTCCGTCAAACGCGACCGCCGCACGCTCTACGATATGCTGGCCGATACGGTTGTCGTCAAATTGCCGCCGCGCCGATAAATGGCTTTTTTGTGTTAAAATCAGCACTTTCCAACATAGGCCGTCTGAAAAAATAGCTTTCAGACGGCCTTTCGACACGCTATTGATTCCATGAAAAAACATCTGTACCGCATTACGCTCGTCAGCATTGCCGCGGCCATTCTTGCCGCCTGTCCGAGCAAAAGCATTAAAAACCTCCCCGAAACCGACACCAGCGTTATCAAAGGCCCCGACCGCCCCACTGGTACGCCCGATCCCGTCGGTACGACAGTGAGTGGGGGAGGAGCAAACTACACCGTAGTTTCCTACAACGAATTGCCGCACTGGGACCTCCAACACTTTACCAAAAGCCTGCAGTCTTTCCGCTTAGGCTGTGAAAAACTTAAAAACCGCCAAGGTTGGCAGGACGTTTGTATCCAAGCCATGCAAACACCGGTGCACCATTTCCAAGCCAAGCACTTTTTCGAGCGCTATTTCACCGCATGGCGCGTCGATAACGGCGGCAATCCTGCCGGTACCATTACCGGCTATTACGAACCGGTCCTGCACGGCGATGACAAACCTACAAGCCAATCCCGTTTCCCTATTTACGGCATTCCGAACGATTTTGTTTCCGTTCCGTTGGCTGCAAACTTGAGGGGCAGCAAAGCCACCATCCGCATCCGCCAAATCGGCCCAAACAGCGGCGTCATCGACAACAGCGGCACATACACGGCCGATTTGTCCAGATTCCCGATTACAGCACGCAGCACTGCGCTGAAAGGCCGTTTTGAAGGCAGCCGTTTTGTTCCTTACCACACCCGCAGCCAAATCAACGGCGGCGCGCTTAACGGCAAAGCGCCGATTTTGGGTTATGCAGATGATCCGGTCGAACTTTTCTTTATGCACATTCAAGGTTCAGGCCGTCTGAAAACGCCGTCCGGCAAATACATCCGTGTCGGATTTGCCGATAAAAACGAACATCCGTATGTTTCCATCGGCCGCTATATGGCGGACAAAGGCTATCTGCCGCTGGGTCAGACCAGCATGCAGGGCATCAAGGCCTATATGAAGCAAAACCCCGGCCGCCTTGCCGAAGTTTTGGGACAAAACCCAAGCTACGTCTTCTTCCGCGAGCTGACCGGCAGCAGTGATTCAGGCCCGGTAGGCGCATTGGGTACGCCGTTGATGGGCGAATACGCCGGTGCCATCGACCGCCACTACATCACGCTTGGCGCACCATTATTTGTCGCCACTGCCCACCCGACCACCAAAAAAGCCCTCAACCGCTTAATTATGGCGCAAGATACCGGCAGCGCGATTAAAGGCGCGGTCCGTGTGGATTATTTCTGGGGCTATGGTGACGAAGCAGGCGAAGTGGCCGGTAAAATGAAAACCACCGGCTATGTATGGCAGCTCCTGCCCAACGGCATGAAACCGGAATACCGTCCATAAAAAGTGGTTTAAAAAAGGCCGTCTGAAACCAAGATTCAGATTTCAGACGGCCTGAGACCTTTGCCTTTTTCTTTACCCAATTTCAATTCATTCTCAATCAAAGCTAAAATAAAAAAAAAAGCCCTCCTATCACTAGGAGGGCTTTTATGCTTAGTTTATAAATTAACCAACAAATTCAACATGAACATCCGTCTCAACCAAGAGTTGAACACCGTTTGTGCTTGTTGATGTGTAAATGTCATAAGTTTCTCCGTTTACAATGGTTGTGGTTGAAGTTTTATTCCAGTTACCAACATCTTTGATTGTAACAGTATCACCACCCTCACCGCTAATCATTAATTGGTGTTTAGCATCGGAAGTATAAGATTTCAAACCAGGGTTCATATCTAATACATCTTTAGCTTCCAACACTAATTTAGTTGCGACACCGTTTGTTAAATCAATGTGGTCGATATTAGCAATACGAGACATACCTACAGCAGTCTTCATAAAGCCCGTACCTACATTGTCGATTTTAGTTAAATCAACTTCGGTTACATCACTGTCAAAGGCTAGCGTATTATGGCCATTACCACCATCAATGCGAGCAAGGCGTCCTTTACCTTCATTGATTACTGAACCATCAGCATTAACAGTTTGGAATCCTTTGCTTAAATAGTTCAAGTTATCAGCATTTAATACGATGCGGTCATCACCTGAACCAGCGTAGATGATATCCGCACCACCTTCACCATAGATGGTGTCATCACCATTACTTCCAGCAATAAAGTTACTGTGTGCGTTACCTCTTACCTCTCCAGAACCTTGTACTGTTGGTTCAGCACCTAAGCTTGAACCACCAAGGAACAATTTACCAGAACTATTGTATGAGTTAACGTAAATATCACCCAAACCATCACCGTTTACATCAACCATACCGACTGAAGATGAGCCATCCGCTTGACTGTGTGGTACAAAAATACCTTGTTTACCTAAAGATGATGGATTTACGGCTTCTGAATTCGTTTTCCCGAATACAATATAAGAATCAGTAGTCATCTGATTATAAGCTCTTGTCGCAGTACCTCTTCCATTGTTACCAAATGTCGTAATTAATACATCACTTAAGCCATCACCATTCACATCACCAAGCCCTACAGCATTACTGTATATAACTGTTTGATATGCAGAATTACTTGAAGCAATTGCAAAACCACCATTAGCACCAGAAATTGAACCGCTTCCTTTTGTTGCTGAAAGTGAAATTGGAGCTTTATTTTCACCACCAAATAATACGTAAGAATTACCGTATTTTCCGTCAACAACAACTACATCAGCATAGCCATCACCATTCACATCACCAGCCGCATTTGCAGAAGTTACAGCATGGTTAAAGCTAATTTTATTGGATTCACTCAGACCATTTTTACTACCTAAATAGATTCCTGTAGTTGTCACAACATCATTATAGCCATCACCATTGAAGTCACCCACGCCAGCAGCATATTGTTGAGCTCCCCAAGATGCACTATTGTCGCCACTATTATAACCAAATGACAAGTTTCCACTCTTAGTATAGCTACCATTGGTGCTGCCGTAGTAAACATTAGATGAGGTCGCCCCCATTAAGATCATATCAACGATACCATCGCCATTTACATCGCCAGCTGCAGCAGCAACACCGTTACCGATACCGGCTGCATTCACCAACCCAATTGGACTACCAGTATAGAGGCGAGTTGCACCACCATTTTCTGCAGCAGTACCAAACAATACATCGTTATAGCCGTCACCATTGACATCACCCACACCAGCTTGGTGCCATACAGGACTACCGATATAATTGTTGCCAGCCAACTTCAAGGTCGTACCACCTAGGATCGTATCAGCTTTACCAGCATTCCAAGATCCCATACCAATATCGTCATAGCCATCACCATTGATATCACCAACGGTCGTTGCACTCCAATATTCTCTTTGGTTTCCTACTGAAATTGGAGGTGTTGTTACACCTTCTACATCAATTACGATAGAAGATTGTGCATCTTCTTTTGCTGTAATTTCAGTGCTAGATGCATAAATATTGTGTTCACGGTTAGTTAACCAAGTCGGCGTATAACTCCAGCTACCTGAAGAATCCGCTGTTGTTGAACCCAATTTCACGAACACACCATCTAAGTTGATCTCATAGAGATGAACTGTGCTAGATGGAAGCGTTGTTTTACCATTAATAGTTGGCGTATTGTCATCAGTTTTTGTATTGGTTCCAAATGTACCTGTTTGGCTGCCGTAATCATCAGTATAGTTAACGATAGTTACTTTAGCTTCAGTCACTACTGGAACATTTACTTCATTTACATTATCTACGCGAGATTGTAATGAAGCAGGTGTATTTCCTTCCACATCTTTTGCTGTTGCAGGAAGTGCTTTCACTGCTGCATCTGCTGCTGCTTTGGTTTCAGCCACTTTAGCATTTAACTTAGTTAAGTTATCTGCTTCTGCTTGGCTGATGATGCCGTCTGCGTTCG
>NZ_KV831692.1:0-9987 GCF_001837185.1 Neisseria sp. HMSC064D07
AATGCGAATTTCGATTTAACTTCGGCACACCGTCCCGGCAGCTAAAAATTCTGCGGGATTGGTGTGGAATTTAGAGCTAATCTACGTCAGCCCCCAAAAAAAACGCTAGAATTTCTTACATCTTAAGCCTCTCTGAAACATAAGCAGGTTAAACTCTCACCTAAATCTCACCCTTTTCCATAAGGAGCCGCCATGTCCCATCTGCAAACCATCGCCGAACACCTGACCAGCCGCCGCCAAACCGTTACCTGCGCCGAGTCCTGCACCGGCGGCCTGCTTGCAGGTGCGCTGACTTCCCTCTCCGGCAGCTCGCAGTGGTTTCACCAAAGCTTCGTCACATACAGCAACCAAGCCAAACAAGACCGCCTCGGCGTCATGCCCGATACCTTGCTGAAACACGGTGCGGTCAGCCGCGAGACCGTCTATGAAATGGCACGCGGCGCAAAGGCCGTCGCGCAAGCCGATTACGCCTTGAGTATTTCCGGCATCGCCGGCCCCGGCGGCGGCAGCGCGGCCAAACCGGTCGGCACAGTCTGGTTCGGCCTGGCCACGCCCGAAGGCTCGTTTGAGCAAACCGCGCTTTTCACAGGCGACCGCGAAGCAGTAAGGGCGCAAGCCGTCGAATACGCATTGGCTTTCTTGGCGGAACATTTGGTTTGATAGCAAAAACACAGGCCGTCTGAAATCTGGAAATCAGGTTTCAGACGGCCTTTCATAAATTAAGATATTTAAAACTTTAATGGTATATACTTAATCATATTTTTTACTATCAACCGAAAATATAAAGGAAAAATAATGAACAAAACAAAAAAATATACACTAGCTCTTTTAGGCTTTTTTGCAACTTTTTTAAGTGCCTGTTCCCAATATAATGATCCATACAAAAATGGACCTAAAGAGATTAATGGACATCCCGTATACGAAATACCATTCGAACAACCTTTAATTATCGACCCCAAAAAGGAGCAAGTGTTTTATTTTAAATTGAATAAAAAGCCAAAAGCACCTGAAACTAATTATGTTATCTATATTATGACAATGTATCCAATTGATGATAACAAATATTATGATGCTTCAAAAGGCCTAGATACGAATGATATTTTAATTAAAAATAAAATGTTGCAGTTTGAAGCCAATCTATCTCATTTTGATAGTAACAATATAGAAACTAAAATTGGTTTAAGTAATGAATGGATATATTATCCTGATTTACTTCAATATAAAAACAAAAATAAAAATGGAACAGTCCCCCGTTTTCAAAGAGAACTAACTCAGTTTACTGCTGATTTAGCCTCCAGCATTCCTCCATTAAGGATATTTGACAATAAAAAGTACGGCGTTCATAAAAATGAGATGGCATATTTTTTAATACAAGAAGAAGGGGGATATTATCGTCTTTCCATTAGGTCATTGAAAAAATTTCCAGACTACCCAAAACTTAAATTATCTGTATATATCAGTACAGAACGAACCCCAAAGTAAACTTTAAATAAAAAGGAAGTCTTATGAATGATGATAACAGATACACTTTAACCATCTATGTAGCTGCACCCGGTACCCCTTTATTTAAGGATGGAAAACCTTGGATGGAAAATGGTGAGCAAAAAACTTCTCAACCAGGCCATGTGTTCTACGGTATCAGCAAAGATGGAGGTCATACTATCGATTCATACGGTTTTGCCCCTCCCCTAGATACTGATAAATACCATTGGTATCACCCTGACAAACCAGGAGATGTCCAAAAGGGGGAACACAAAGAATACTTGAATCCAGTTTATGAACGAACTATGGAGATTACCAAAGAACAATATATGGCCTTACAGAATTTTGGCGAATACCCCCAAAACTACGGTTTTAATAAAGAAGTATACAACTGGGCTACCAACAGTTGTATCGACTTCACTTTTACAGCCCTCTATCGTAGTGGAATATACAAGGGTAAAGAATACATCCATCATTATGAGGGGGTGGAGGTAGGTAGAACCATTAATAATTCTTACGAAGGAACTATACGAGTATTGCCTAATATAGAAGAGTTTGACAAGATTTCTAATCAGATTCCCAATAGCGACTTGAACCAAACCATCAAAAGGGCGATGCCTAAACGTACTCCTATACAGTGGCTTATCAGTGAAAATCAACACGAACAACAATATCGATACGCACAGGCTGGTATTGATGGGAATATTCTACAAATCAACGATATGCCTAAAACTGCCCAGACCATCTTCCACCAGTGTAAACAGGCTTTTACTGACTTCTGTGATAAGAAAAATATTGCCTATGATACAAATGATGTAGATAAAATTGCTATGTCATTAACCTCAGCAGGCTATGCAAACAAAATGCAGGGCGTGTCTTTAATCAATATTAAAGATAATGGGGAAATATCTATCGGACACAAAGATCCTGGGTTGATAACAGCTTCTGCGAATATGAAAATAGCTGCAACTACACCCATCGAAGAAAGTTTAACCAAAATACAGGAGACCGCACAAAATTTTGAATATGAGGCGAAACAAAAACAAATGGTGCAATCCCAATCACATGGACTGATGCTTTCTTAACTAAAAAGGCCGTCTGAAATCTGGAAATCAGGTTTCAGACGGCCTTTTTGTTGCCGGCCATATGGGCGCATTTGTTTCACGATTCCACACAATTATGGTAATCTTGAGCCGATTTTCACCATACATCCGAAAGGAACATCATGAGCCTGATTATTGAAGACTTGCAAGAAGGCCACGGCAAAGAAGCCGTCAAAGGCAAAGAGATCACCGTACATTACACCGGCTGGTTGGAAGACGGTACCAAATTCGACTCCAGCCTCGACCGCCGTCAACCGCTGACCATCACACTGGGCGTCGGCCAAGTGATTAAAGGTTGGGACGAAGGCTTCGGCGGCATGAAAGAAGGCGGCAAACGCAAGCTGACCATTCCTTCCGAAATGGGCTACGGCGCACACGGTGCCGGCGGCGTGATTCCTCCGCACGCAACCTTGATTTTTGAAGTCGAGCTGCTGAAAGTGTACGAATAAGCATTTGACGCTTCAAAAGACCGAGGCCGTCTGAAATCCGAAGTTTGGTTTTTCAGACGGCCTGTTTTTATCAAGATTCGGTATAATGCCCTCTTTTACAAGCAAACCATTTCCCAAGGAACCCCCATGCTTTTACCCGAACAAGTCAAAACCCTGATTGAAGGCGTTACCCCTTGCGAACACGTCGAAGTCGAAGGCGACGGCCATCACTTCTTCGCCGTAATCGTTTCCTCCTCATTTGAAGGCAAAGCCCGCCTCGCCCGCCACCGCCTGATTAAAGACGGCCTCAAGCCGCAACTCGAAAGCAACGAATTGCACGCGCTGTCGATTTCCGTTGCCGCCACTCCGGCCGAATGGGCTGCCAAACAGGCTTAATTTGGAATCAAACAAAAGGCCGTCTGAAACTTCAGACGGCCTTTTTGCATTCAAACCCAAGCAGCCCTCAGCTTCCGGCCTGCATCTGTTTTTTCGGGAAAAACTGCACCACGTTCTCTCCTTGCGGCAACACCAATTTCTTCACGGCATGGCCGTACACGGTTTCAAGCGTGATGTTCAGACGGCCTTCGTTGGCAAAAATCTTATCCACACATTCCTTAGCCGCTTGCGGATTGCTGAACTTCAACGCATTCCACAATCCCAAGGTTTCCATGTCCTGCCAAAACGTCCCGGCTTTTTTATAGCTCAATTCAAGCTTGGCCGTGTCGGTTACCGGATCGTAAAAGCCGTTGTCGGCGAGCATATCGCCCAAGTCGTGCATATCAATCAGCGTGGGCGCTTCGCATTCGATGCCTTCATGGTTCAGACGGCCTGTCAGCTCGGTCAGACTGTCGCGGCCAAAGTGCGTGAAAAACAATAATCCGTCGGTTTTCAAAGCGGCGGCCCAGTTTTTCAATACCGGCAAAATATCGTCGGCGCGGCTGAGGCTGAGGTTGGCCCACAGCATATCGGCGGCGGCTTCAGGCAGCGGCGCGGTCAGGGCTTGGCAATGTTGCGGAATGGTTTTGCCGGTCAGCTTCTGCCAGAAACCGCCTTTGCGCGCGGCGGCGGCGGTTTTCAAAAAGTCGGCATTCGGATCGTATTCTTCAAACACGGCGTCGGGATAACGCGCGGCCAGCAGGCTGCGGCTGATGTCGGCATCGGCACCAATCAGCATGATGCGTTTGGGTGCATTGCGGACCAGCTGCAGGCGCTCGTCGGTGTCTTGGGCGAGATGGCGGTGAATTTGCCAGCGTTTGTCTTGTTCGGTCATGGTGGGTCGTGTCAGCGGGCTTTGCCCGACAATATTCTGTTTTTATGGTTGATGTTTGTTTCAGACGACCTTTTCGACAAAATTGCGGTAGGTTTCGGCAAATTCGTCGGCATGGCTTAGAAAGGGCGCGTGTGCGGCTTTGTCGATAAGGACCAGCTCGCTGTTGCTCAAATGGCGGTGTAAATATTCGCCCATGCGCGGCGGCGTAATGGCGTCTTTCTGTCCAAACACCAGCAGTGACGGCGTTTGAATCAGCGGCAACAACGGACGCGCGTCAGCATGGTTGACCGCTTCAAGCGCGGCCTGTAAGGCGGAAGGCGTGCCGCAGCGCGCCAAATCGGGCAGCACCCGGTTTAAGATTTCGCCGGAATGGGGTGTGTGCAGCAGTTGCAGTTGTAGAAACTGTTTAATATGTTTGGCATAATCCTGCTGGAATGCGCCGACCATCTTGCCCAAGGCAGGTTGCGCCAAGCCTTCGGGATAATCCATGTCGGCAGTCAATCGGGCAAAACTTGCCGTCAGGCAGAGCGATTGGATTTTGTCGGGATAAAGCGCGGTCAGATACAGGGCAACCAGTCCGCCCAGCGACCAGCCGAGAATGTGTGCCGGCGTGTCGATTTGTCCAGCGAAGGTTTCGGCAACGGCGGCAATATCAAACGGCTCGGTAAAAGGCGCATCGCCGTGTCCGGGCAAATCAAGCGCGCGGACGTCCCAACCGGCAGGCAGGCGCGGTATCAAATCGTCGAATACATGGCGGTTCGCCGCCCAACCGTGTATCAGATAAACTTTTTTGGCGGAGTGTGGCATGAATGTTCTTTCTTGGTGGCGCAATTTGAAACGGCTCAATGCGCGACGTTGCGTATTATGCCACGATTCCGTTTCAGACGGCCTTTGCCGAGGCTGCGCAAACGATTTGACGGAATATTTTATCGACGCGGCACAAAGCTGCCCTTTGTGTTTCCGCCCTGTCGCGGGCGGGGCGGTGTGCGGCGGTTGTCAGAAAAAGCCGCCCGCATTTGATAGAATGTGGGCCTCGCTGTATTACGAACCGCCCGTCAGCAGCATGATACGCGAGCTGAAACACTTGGCCGATTTGGGCATGAGCCGTCCGTTGGCGGATTTGATGTGCCAAAACGCACCCGGCTGGCTGGCGACGGAACACTTCGATTTCGTCCTGCCCATGCCTTTGAGCAAAGAGCGGCGGCTCAAGCGCGGATTCAACCAAAGCGAGGCGTTGACGGATATTTTGGCAAAACGCTACGGCTGGACGCTGCTGCCGCGACACGCGGTTTTCAGACGGCATGGCGAGCCGCAAAGTACGCTGAAAAGCGACGAACGTCGGCGAAATATCAAGAATGCATTTAAAATCAAAACCGAATTGCCGAAGGCGTGTAATATTCTGTTAATTGACGATGTCTTTACCACCGGCTCGACTTTGGACGAATTGGCGAAAACGCTGAAAAAATCAGGCGCAGGTAAGATTTTTTGCTGGAGTTTGGCGCGTCCGCCAATGAAAAAATAGCTTAAAGTTTTTGACACCCATGGAACATTTCGGCATTATGCCACTCTATAAGTGATTGATTTATATGTTTACCATAGTTTTGTACCAACCTGAAATCCCGCCCAATACGGGCAATATCATCCGCCTGTGCGCCAATACCGGTGCCGATTTGCACTTGGTCAAGCCGCTTGGGTTTCCGCTGGATTCGTCCAAAATGAAACGTGCGGGTTTGGATTATCACGAGTTTGCCAAACTGACGGTACATGAGAATTTCGAAGACTGCCTCAAGGCACTCAAAGGCCGCCGCATTTTCGCGCTGACCACCAAAGGCTCTACCCGCCCCGACGAAGTTTCCTTCCGCGAAGGCGACGTGTTGCTGTTTGGCCCCGAAACGCGCGGCCTGCCTGCCGAAATTCTCGACAGCCTGCCTGCCGGACAAAAAATCCGCCTGCCGATGATGCCCGGCAGCAGGAGCATGAATCTTTCCAATACTGTCGCTGTTATTCTGTTTGAAGCATGGCGGCAAAACGGTTTTGCCGGCGGCGTATAGCAGGCCGTCTGAAACCGCTGCGTTATCAACTCAAGAACGGAACCCGTTTTGACTTTTACCAAAAAAACCCTCCTTTCCTTAGCCGCCACCATCGGCGTCCTTTCCATCAATGCCGCCGTTGCCGACAGCGTGGTCCGAGTCGAAAAACTGCATCCTTCTGCCAACCGCAGTTACAAAGTTGCCGGCAAACGCTACACGCCGCTGACCCAAGTTTCCTCTTTCAGCCAAACCGGCAAAGCCTCATGGTATGGCAACCAATTCCACGGCCGTAAAACTTCCAGCGGCGAGCGTTACAATATGAACGCCCTCTCCGCCGCCCACAAAACCCTCCCTATTCCCAGCTACGCACGCGTGACCAATATGCAAAACGGCAAAAGCGTCATCGTCCGCGTCAACGACCGCGGCCCTTTCCACGGCAACCGCGTCATCGATGTTTCCAAAGCTGCCGCCCAACAATTGGGTTTCATCAACCAAGGCACAGCCAACGTCAAAGTTGAGCAAATCATCCCTGGCCAAACCGCCGCTCAAACCATTATTTCCCCAAACAACAAAGAATTTTTTGTTGATTTGAAATCCTTCGGTACCCAACGCGAAGCACAGGCTTATTTGAACCAAGCCGCACAAAGCCTGCCGTCAGACAGCAAAGTCATGCTTGAAAAACGCAACTACGAATACGTTGTCAAAATGGGTCCGTTCAGCAGCCAAGAACGTGCCGCCGAAGCAGGCGAACGCGCCCGTCATCTAAACCTGGCATCCGCCATCTGATTTCGTCCGCGTTACCGCTGAAGTTTGATACAATACAAGGCCGTCTGAAACCCGATTGCAAGGTTTCAGACGGCCTTTTTTAATCACAGGGGAGCACCATGATCAGCAGGCTTACAGGCAAATTGATTGAGAAAAATCCGCCGCAGGTCGTTATCGACGTCAACGGCGTCGGTTATGAAGCCGACGTTTCCATGCAGACTTTCTACAACCTGCCCTCCGTTGGCGAAACCGTCCATCTCTACACCCAGCTTGTCGTCCGCGAAGACGCACATTTGCTGTTTGGTTTCGCCTCAGCCGAGGAACGCGCCACCTTCCGCCAACTGGTCAAAGTCAGCGGCATCGGTGCTAAAACCGCATTGGGCATTTTGTCGGCCATGAATGCCGACGAGCTGGCGCAAGCCATCGCCGAAGAAGACGTGAAACGCCTCTCCTCCGCCCCCGGTATCGGCAAGAAAACCGCCGAACGCATGGTGTTGGAACTCCGCGGCAAACTCGTATCCCATACCGTTTCAGACGGTCTGTTTGCCCCTGATGCCGTTGCCGATGAAAGTCAAGACATCATCAACACCCTGCTTGCCCTCGGCTACAACGAACGCGAAGCCAAAGCTGCCACCAAAGGCATTCCCAAAGGCACGGAAGTCGGCGAAGGCGTGCGCCTGGCCTTGAAAAACCTGCTCAAATAAGGCTGTCTGAAACATGAAAACCGCCGTCCTGAGTGCCGCCTTGCTTCTAAGCGCGTGCGTTTATACCGAGACTCCATACGGGCGCACCGCCGTCTTAGACCTGCCCGTCCACTCGCAAACCACTGTCAACAAAACCGTGACCATCAACGCTCCGCCCGGGACGACCGTCATCTATCAAGACAGCGAACCCGTCCGCAATTACCCGGCTTATCCCGTTTATCCCCGCCGGGTTTATCGTTATCGATAAACAACGCTGACCGTTTGAAACCATAGGTTCAGACGGACTGTTGAGAGACCAACCATGAAATACATCCTTCCCCTGCTTTTACTCCTGAGCGCCTGCACACCGGACACCAAGACCACGGATGCCGCATCCGCCCCAAAAACACACGGCTTTGCACACCGCCTGACCGAAGGCGAAAAACTACTGACCCAAGCCCTCATCAAACAAGACCTCGCCGCCTACTTCAAACACGAAACCGGCGGCGCATTTGCCGAACAAGCCCCCTTATTCTCGGCCCAGCAACTTGCCGAACAGAAAAACATCCCCGAAAACGATGCCATCGGCGTTTACGGCAAAATCATCAAAACCCAAGGCCGCACTGCCTGGCTGCAAACCGACAAGCAAACCCTCAAACTCTATTTGGCCGAACCGCTGCAAGAAGCTCAAGGCGAAGTTACCCTTGTCTGCCAACACGAAAACACCGCATTCCAAGACTGCCAAACAGAAGAAAACTTCGCCCGACGCTTTACCGAACAAATCTTCTCGGCGGTCGAGTCCGGACGCGTATCCGCCCAAACAGACGCACCGGCCGAAGAAATCATGGCCGGCCGCCTCATCCCGTTTTTAAGTGCCGCCAGCGACTTTACCGGCAACTTCAAAGCCTGCGCCACCACCATGACCGAATACTGCACCAGCCGCCTGGCACGAGAAATGCCCGAATTCGCAGTCCGCAAAAAAGCACAGGAATTGGGTTTGACCGAAATAGCATTTAAAAAGAAAAAATAAATATTTAGGCCGTCTGAACCCTATGGCGGCTGTGTTATAATCCGCACCTCATACAGGTCGGACAGACAGTCGCCGCGTATCGCGTAAGGCATACGGGGAGGAAAGTCCGGGCTCCATAGAGCAGAATGCCGGCTAACGGCCGGGCGCGGCAACGCGACGGAAAGTGGAACAGAAAGCAATACCGCCGATGATTGCCTTCGGGCAAAACAGGTAAGGGTGAAAAGGTGCGGTAAGAGCGCACCGTGCATTTGGTAACAAAGCGCAGCAGGCTAAACCCCATTCGGAGCAAGACCAAACAGAACGCGATGACGCTGCTCGCCGAGCGTTCGGGTAGGTTGCTTGAGCACACCAGCAATGATGTGCCTAGAGGAATGACTGTCCTCGACAGAACCCGGCTTACCGTCCGAGCTGTATGTCCCCATACCGCGGCAGGTTTTAAAAACCTGCCGCATTTTTATAGAAATAAAAAGGCTGAGACCTTTGTAAAATCTTCTAAATTACTACCAAGCACACTTAGGGGCATTAGCACCCTTTTTTCAGTAAATTTACATAAGCCATGCCTATCAAGCACATCGACCGTTTACCCTTATTGAAGTTGGAGTAGATATTTGATTAGCAGTTGATCGAGCACTCCCTGAATCATTAAAGAACTCGTTACATTAGAGACCTCTATAGCCGTCCTACCTATCTCTTCTTATCCTTTTCAAAGCCACTCTGCTTGGCCAATAGCACAGCTTGAGACCTGTACCTTTATAGGCAATCGTTGTATTTTTGAAATTCACGCCACGAAATCCAATCCTATATCCAACGAGCGGCTGCTGTGGGTCAGATAGCCGAGGGCGATGCCGTCCACGCCGGTTTGTGCCACACGCTTCAGACGGTCGAAGCCGATGCCTCGCAATAGATAGCGTGGGAGTGGGCGATTTGTGTATAGCAGCGGTTTGCCGCTTCTTTCAAGGTTTTGTCTCCATGCTGTCCAGCAAAATCCGTTCCGCGCTTGCCGCGATGGCTTTGTCCAGTTGTGCCAACGTGTCCACTTCGATTTCTACGCAGGTCAATGCTCCAACCGCCTGTCTTGCCTGCCGAACGGCTTACCCGTCGTGGATTTCGGCTTGGAAGCGGATGTAATATCGCCTCGCCAGCAACTCCTTGCTCGAATGCATCGTTACCGCCAGGCTTGCCGCCCAAACCATCGC
>NZ_KV831693.1:0-18097 GCF_001837185.1 Neisseria sp. HMSC064D07
TCGAAGGAAGGGCTTTTTTGCAAAGGTCTCAATCCGCCTTTTCCCGTTTCCTTCATTACCATGATTTAAAACGAACATAAAACACCAAAAAATGGAATTAATAAAAATAAAATTTCAAAAAATATTAAATAACATTAAATTTAAACCTGCATTTCTACTCTAATCATCTACAATTAAAAATAATCAAACCAAAAATTTTCAATAAAACATTAATTACACAACACTACATTTTTGCTATAATTGCCGCCATTCAATCCACAACCCAAACCCAAAAGAAGAGGAAAAGCCATGGGTATCAAAGTTGCCATCAACGGTTACGGCCGCATCGGCCGCCAAGTAGTGCGCGCTATTTTTGACTACAAACTGCAAGACCAACTCGACATCGTTGCCATCAATGCCAGCGGCAGCATCGAGACCAATGCTCACCTGACCAAATTCGACACTGTTCACGGCCGCTTTGACGCTGATGTTTCCCATGATGAAAAACACCTCATCATCAACGGTAAAAAAATCCCTTACTTCTCTACCCGCAACCCAGCCGAATTGCCATGGGGCGAATTGGGCGTTGACCTGGTCATGGAATGTACCGGCGCGTTCACCAGCAAAGAGAAAGCCAAAATCCACTTGGAAAGCGGCGCGAAAAAAGTGCTGATTTCCGCTCCCGGCGGCGATGATGTTGACGCAACCATCGTTTACGGCGTAAACGACGACGTGATTACCGACGACATGACCGTTATCTCCAACGCATCTTGTACCACCAACTGCCTGGCGCCTGTTGCCAAAGTGTTGAACGAAAACATCGGTATCGTAAACGGCGTGATGACCACCATCCACGCGCTGACCAACGACCAAACCGTAACCGACGTACGCCACAAAGATCTGCGCCGTGCACGTAGCGGCGTGGAAAACATGATTCCGACCAAAACCGGCGCTGCAAAAGCCGTCGGTTTGGTATTGCCAGACCTGAAAGGCAAACTCGACGGCCTCGCCATCCGCGTACCGACCGTCAACGTTTCCCTGGTTGACCTGAGCTTCCAAGCGGGCCGCGACACTTCCGCCGAAGAAATCAACGCGCTGATGAAAGCCGCTTCCGAAGAAGGCCGTCTGAAAGGCGTATTGGCCTACAACACCCTGCCACTGGTTTCCATGGACTTCAACCACACTACCCAAGCCAGCACATTTGACTCTACGCTGACCAAAGTAACTGCAGGCAAAATGGTTAAAGTGTTCGCATGGTACGACAACGAGTGGGGCTTCAGCTGCCAAATGTTGAACACCGCGCGCCGTATGTTCGGTTTGGAAGTACGTCCGTTCTAATCGGCTTCCAACGCAAAGGCCGTCTGAAACATCTTTTCAGACGGCCTTTTGTATTTCCTTTAAAATAGCGCATTCCCATTTATTTTCAGACGGCCTCTTCATGTTTCCCAACGAATCCGCCCCCAACCTCCTGCAAGGCTTAAACCCTGAACAACTCTCCGCCGTAACCTGGCCGCCGCAATCCGCCCTCGTTTTGGCGGGTGCGGGCAGCGGCAAAACGCGCGTACTGACCACGCGCATCGCATGGCTTTTGCAAAGCGGTCAGGCCAGCGTACACAGCATCATGGCGGTAACGTTTACCAACAAAGCCGCCAAAGAAATGCAGACCCGTTTGGGCGCGATGATTCCCGTCAAAGTCCGCGCCATGTGGCTCGGTACGTTCCACGGCCTCTGCCACCGCTTTTTGCGCCTGCACCACCGCGATGCCGGCCTGCCCTCTTCCTTCCAAATCCTCGACAGCGGCGACCAGCTTTCCCTCATCAAACGCCTGCTCAAAAGCCTCAACATCGCCGAAGAAATCATCGCACCGCGTTCGCTGCAAGGCTTTATCAACGCGCAAAAAGAATCCGGCTTGCGCGCTTCCGTCTTGAGTGCGCCCGATCCGCACACACGCCGCATGATTGAATGTTACGCCGAATACGACAAAATCTGCCAACGCGAAGGCGTGGTCGATTTTGCCGAACTCATGCTCCGCAGCTACGAAATGCTGCAAAGCAACGAAATCCTGCGCCAGCACTACCAAAACCGATTCAACCACATTCTGGTCGACGAGTTTCAAGACACCAACAAACTGCAATACGCCTGGCTGAAACTGATTGCCGGCAACCACGCCGCCGTCTTTGCTGTCGGCGACGACGACCAAAGCATCTACCGATTCCGCGGCGCAAACGTCGGTAACATGACCGCATTGATGGAAGAATTCCACATCGACGCGCCCGTCAAACTCGAACAAAACTACCGCTCCGTCGGCAACATCCTCGCCGCCGCCAACGCCGTCATCGAAAACAACGACGAACGCCTCGGCAAAAACCTGCGCACCGACGCCGAAGCAGGCGACAAAATCCGCTACTACTCCGCCTTTACCGACCTCGAAGAAGCCCAATTCATCGTGGATGAAACCAAAGCCCTCGAACGCGAAGGCTGGGATTTGGACGAAATCGCCGTCCTCTACCGCAGCAACGCCCAATCCCGCGTCATCGAACAAAGCCTGTTCCGCAGCGGCATCCCCTACAAAATCTACGGCGGCCTGCGCTTTTACGAACGCCAAGAAATCAAACACGCCCTTGCCTATCTACGCCTCGCCGTTAATCCCGACGACGACAACGCCCTCTTACGCGTGATTAACTTCCCACCGCGCGGCATCGGCGCACGCACCATCGAAAACCTTCAGATGGCCTCAGACGAACAAGGCATCACCCTCTGGCAGGCAGCCTGCAACGCCGGCGCAAAAGCCACCAAAATCGCCGCCTTCGTCCGCCTGATTGAAGCCCTGCGCAACCAAGTCGGACAAATGCCCCTGTCCGAAATCATCGTCGGCATCCTCAAAGACAGCGGCCTGACCGAATACTACCGAACCCAAAAAGGCGACAACCAAGACCGCCTCGACAACCTCGACGAACTCGTCAACGCCGCCATCGAGTTCAAACCCGAAGACAGCAACTTTGAAACCCTGCCTGAGAACATTTCAGACGACCCCGCCTTCCCCATCCTCGCTTTCTTGAGCAACGCCGCCCTCGAATCCGGTGAAAACCAAGCAGGCGCAGGCGAAAAAGCCGTCCAACTGATGACCGTCCACGCCTCCAAAGGCTTGGAATTCAACGCCGTCTTCCTCTCCGGCATGGAAGAAGGCCGCTTCCCCAGCGAAATGAGCCTTGCCGAACGCGGCGGCCTCGAAGAAGAACGCCGCCTCATGTACGTCGCCATCACCCGCGCCCGCAAACGCCTCTACATCACCATGGCGCAACAACGCATGCTGCACGGACAAACCCAATTCGGTATTGTCTCCCGCTTCGTCGAAGAAATCCCGCCCGAAGTATTGCACTACCTCTCCGTCAAAAAACCCGCCTACGACAGCTACGGCAACACACACCAAACCGCTGTACAACGGGACAAAATCATCGACGACTACAAACAGCCCCAAACTTACGCAGGCTTCCGCATCGGACAAAACGTCCGCCACGCCAAATTCGGCACCGGCGTCATCATCGATGCCGTAGACAAAGGCGAATCCGCCCGACTGACCATCAACTTCGGCAAACAGGGCGTGAAAGAACTGGATACCAAGTTTGCGAAATTGGAAGAGATGTAGAAACTAGAAGGCTTGGAATGATAAAGGCCGTCTGAAAACGTTTTAGCTCAAAATTGCTATCCGTTTTCAGACGGCCTTTGTTACATTCAAACCACTTTTAAATCATACCTTCATATTAAATAACAATCGCAAATCAAGGCATTTAGCTGCTGAAGGTATCTTTCTTCTTCGTCAAAACATATTGATAAACTTCTTCTACCGTAGCCTCGTCATAGCTTTTGCCAAAGCGTTTTTTGTAGCCCAGTTCATATAGTTTTACATGATGCCCTTCCGGGATTTCGACGCCCACATTTTCCAAACACGATTTGGCGCAATGCAGATGACAGCCGTCAATAACCAACATCGGCCGTCCGGACTGCGCTTTGCGCACCAACGGCGCGACTTTGCCGCCCACGCCGGAAATACACGACATTTCAAATTCTCCGGCATGGTCGAGCGCTACGGCAGTGTTGTTGGCCAGCTGCGCCACATCGGAGCATCCGGAACAAGAATAAATTAAGGGAAGCTCATTGCGGTTAGGCATTTTCTATTTCCTTCGGTAGCGGTTTTTATCTTTATATGTCCACCTATGGTCAGTCTGTCGGGCGCATCATGCGTGGTATGCAGACCCGTTTTCTTTTTTCAGACGGCCTACGGCTTATCCATTTATATAATATTAAAAGGCATCATAACTCAATACGATTAGACATTCTAGAACAAAGCAGATGCTACCTTCTAAAAAATAAAGGCCGTCTAAAAACAGATAATGCTGCTTTTTCAGACGGCCTTTTTATTTGAAGTTAATGATTAGGCTTTGTGTTCGCCATCATTCTCTTCTTTAGGCGGAACGGGGGCAAACCAGCCGACCAAAAGCAGCAACAGGCCGACGATGATGAAGGAGACGATGCGCGCGATACCGCCGCTGTTGGAAAGCTCGATCAGGAAGAGTTTGACGACCACGATGCCCATCAGCGTCGCGCCTGTCATCCAGTAGGAACGCTGTTTGCGGCGGTTGCCAAGTACCATCAAGATAATGGCGGTTACTGCCCAAACAACGGAGAGGCTGGCTTGCAGGCCGAAGGATTGGAGCATGATGTCAAGACGCCAAGTAATGCCGTCGTAGAAATGCCATACGCGCATCACGCCTGCGCTGATCAGCATAAATGCCAAGGCGGAAACTGTGGTTGCCGTGGTACGGCGAAGGTCGGGCGGCAAGGCGTCGGGCAGGGATTTCAGGGCAAACCAAAGCATACCGGCGCAGGCGAGTTCCAATGGGTTAAGCACGGGAATATACGGCAACGGCGAAGATTGGAACGGCGTGGAGAAGTTGGTCCACAGCATCCAACAAGCGGCGGCAAGGGCGCACAACGGCAAGGCGAAATGCTGATAAATGGTTTGATGCCGTCTGAAAAATTCACGTTGGCGCTGAGTATGGAAAACAATCCACATTGCTAAAGGCACAACCAGCCATGAGAGCTGCGACCAAACGCCGGAGAGAAGGCCGCCGACATACAGCGCGGTCCAAAGCGTCCAAAGTACGCCGAGTATCGTGATATTGAGTTTGTGCAACCAAATCAGATCATGGCGCGGATAGTTGTTCAGAATAATGAAGTTCAACACGGTAGCGGCGGCAAGCGGCAAGGCTGCGGCGGCTGTCCATGCGTGTTCGGTATGGTAGAAGACGAAATGCATGGCAAACACGGGCAGGAATGCCAAGTTTGCCTGCAACAGCTCTTCCCATTTCAAACGTTTTGCAAACAGCAGCAAGCCGGCAAATATCGGCCACATCCACAACTCGATAAACAGGGTTTCCTCGCCTGTCCATTGCATATAAAGGGCGTAGCTGCCTGTTGCCAACGCAGTAAGCAGGATGATCCAGCCTGAAACCTGCGCAAAGTAAACCTCGTTTCCTTCCGGTTTTTCGCTTGCAACCGGTACACGCGGATATTGCAGCGCGTAGGCAGCTGCAAAAAGCAAAGGCGTAGCGGCAATAAGGTACAGATGGCTCAGGAAGCCTTTGGATTCATAAATGATGCTGCTTTGCAGCAACAGGGCGAACAATACATTGCCCAAGACAAAAGTGATAAACACATTCGGCTCATGTTTGCGCCGGCAGAATGCCCACGCCGCTGCCAAAGCAGAGAGAGCGACAATGCTGCCTTGGTCGGCCAAGAAGAGCAAAGGCAAAATAGAGATGTACAGCAAGGCGGCAGACAACACGGCCGTCTGAACGGATTTTTCCCATTGCGCCGAACCTTCGCGACGCGAGAAATACCACAGCAAATAAATCGCCGCTCCGCCAAGCAACACCACAACCGTTGTAAACCACTGCCCTTCCAGAACGGTATCCGTACCGAAGCCCTGATAATTGCCCAATTGAATCAGTACCGCCAAGAGATAAACCATCAGCGCACCCAAACGGATATGCGGACGCTGTTGGCGCAAACCGAAGAAATAAACCAGTGCGGATTCGGCACTCCACAAAATGACCGTATTGCTCGGTTCAAAATAAAGCGGAACGGCAATCGTGAGGAACAATACCGCCAACGCAAAAAACGCCTGACGCAAAATATACAGCCCCTGCTGACGTTTCAGCAGCAGCGCGGCCAGTCCGTAAACCGCGGCAAAACCCAATGCAGAAAGCGCATCCGCAGACGGCCAATGCTCCACCATGCGGTATTGCAAGCCGAACGCCGCCGCCATCGTGCCAAACAATAAAGTATGGTCGAGGACATGAACGCGCAGGCCGTGTGTATAAATACTCTTGCCGATTTCTTCCAAAGTCGCATTGTCGGCAATCGGCGTAACGTTGTCTTCGCTGTTTTCCTTCAACTTACGGCGTGCGAACAGATACGCGATAAAGGTATAGAGCAGCCAGTGGTAAATCAGGAAAGGCTCGGTAGTGGCGAAATGTTGCGGCGTATAACTTCGCATGCCCCACAGCGCGGCAATGGCAAAAGTAGCGGCAAAACCCGTCAGGTTCAGCGGACGCCATGCCTTAAACCACGCAATCGCGGCCACACCACCATTGAGCAGGGCAAGATAAGAGAATAGCACCAAATAATTGCCGCTGCCGTCTGAAGTCAGCAAAGGCGCGGCCATACCGCCGATTAAAGCAACCTGCGCCATAATCTGCGCATTCTGCCTTACCGCCAGCCACGCCATCAGCACAACCATTGCTACCATCAGCCCGAACACGACCGACACAGGCAAAAGCGGATGCAGTTTCAACGCCGCCAACGCCGTCAAATACATCACCGCCACGCCGAAACCCTGCAACACCAAGCCATATTCACGCTTACGGCTTTGCAGCTTCCAGCCGCCGACCACCGCCGCCAAACCCGCACCCGCCACAGTCAGATAGCGCAGCTCCACCGGCACATGAACCCGCTCGGAGGCATAGCGCAACAAAAACGCCAAACCGAGGAACAACACCACAATACCCGTTTTCAACAGCGGATTGCCGCGCAAAAACCAAGCAACAATCGGATTATCGGAAAACTTGTACTCTCCGCCTTCCACCTTATCTTTATGGATAACGAATTGACGCGATGGCGCTTCTTCGCTTTCAGACGGCATCGAAGCAACAACAGCCTCTTCCTTAGGCAGCCCTGCTTGTTCAGCAGCAACCGGAGCAACCGCCTCGACAACTTCTTCCACAACAGGCTCAGACGAAGCAGCAGCCTTGGCAAAAACAGGATTAATAGGTATAGAAAAAGAAGGTGCAAACGCCTCTTCAATCTTCTGCTTAACAGGCGCAGCTTCCGCCTCAGGCTCAACCCGAACATGAAGCGGCTCAGAGGCCGTCTGAATATCGGCAACAGCCCGAGCCTCAAGCCCCTGCCCTACCTTCGCCTCATCACGGACAGCCTCATGCTCCAACACCGACAAACGCCGTTTCAGCAGCTCGATTTCCTGCTCCAGCTTTTGCATCCTGTCGCCTGCCGTAGCAGATTCAGCCAGACGCTCTTCTTGGCGTTGTTTGGCGATTGACCAAACAACCAGCCAAAACAACGACCCAATAATAACGCCCGTGGCCATCTCATCAGCAAAATAGCCGATAATAATAGGAATAAGCAGGCCAAAAAACTGCATGAAACACCTGTTTGATAACAATAAGAATATGCCGATTGTAACACCGGCAACATTATTCATGAAAAAAAGAGACAAAAGGCCGAGAATAAAAGCATACGGCAAATAGAATATAGAGAATCGGCATAGAAAAAGGCCGTCTGAAAATGTTTAAGGATTTTCAGACGGCCTCTGTCTGTTTCAGCAATCCAACGCAAATCATGAAAAGAAACGCATTGGGTCTTGTTTCAAACTACGGCTTACCTTCCCGATAATACCGCCGCACCTGCTTTTGCGACGCTTTCGTCTTCATCGACCGAACCGCCGCTCACGCCGACGCTGCCGACGATAACACCGTTTTTATCCACCAGCAGCACACCGCCGGGGAAAATCACCAAACCGTCGTTGGTCACCTCAATACCGTAAAGATCGCCGCCCGGCTGCGAAGCCTTGCCCAGATCGCGGGTGGACATATTGAAATAGCGCGCCGTTTTCGCCTTTTTCTGCGCAATATCAATACTGCCGATAAACGCATCGTCCATACGCGCAAACGCCTTCAAATTACCGCCCGCGTCCATGACCGCGATATTCATCGGCACCTTGATTTCACGCGCCTTTTTCATCGAAGCCTGCACCACCGCCTGCGCCTGAGCCGTCGTCAAATCGCCCGGCAGCGTTTTGGTCAAACCCGACGAAAACGCCGGCGCACCCAATGCCAAAGTACACAACAATGCAACTGATTTTATGCCGCGCATAACTGTCTCCTTGTATTGAATCAATGAAAGGTACTGCACTTTTGATTGTATGCCTGTCGGCGGGAAGAATAAAGGTCGTCTGAAAAACTCTGTAACAGGTTTTCAGACGGCCTCGGGTGTTTTTGGGGTTCAACAACCGCGTGCGTGCGTACCGCACACACCCTACACCCGATGCCCAGCTTCAGTAGGTCGGATTCTCGAATCCGACGGTTATTTGAGATGGCAGTGGCTCTTGTCGGATACAAGTATCCGACAAGAGCTGGCTAGTTTTAAGATGCAGGCTACAGCTCGCTGGCTTACGGATAGCTTTAAAAAACACATATTGCCCATATATCAGGTACAATACCCAATTTAATCTAGCATTTAAATAAAAAGGAGTATGCCATGACCGCAGTTTCTACGGCTAGACGTATTCTGGAAATGTACTGGGATTATAAGATTCCTGTGAACCTTGAACAAATTGCGAATGATTTGGGAGTTAGAGTTCGATATGCCCCTTACCTCGAAGGTGGAGAGGATATTTCAGGGCGTTTTGATTTAATTAACGGGCAAGCTATTTGTTCTATTCGTAGTACAGACTCTGAACAACGGCAAAGATTTACTCTTGCACATGAATTAGGGCATTTTGCTCTTAATCATGGTGGTGGATTCAGAGACAATGACTATTCATTTAAAGATGTTTATGATCCAAGAGAGGCTGCTGCTAATAGATTTGCAGCGGAACTGATTATGCCTGAAGTGGCTGTTAATCATCTTATACAAAAGGAAAATATTAAAGATATTTATGAATTAGCAAGATGGTTTAATGTATCAAAACCTGCGATAACTTACCGACTGAGAAATCTAGGTTGGCCTGTAGAAAATGATGATAATATTGGATACTAAAATTATATGAAAAATAATGAAAACAAAATTAAACACAGCAGCAAAGAAATTCCACGTAATGTTGAGATCTCTTCAGATTCATCATCAGATGATTCACTACTAGGTTTTGCTGATAAAGAGGGAGTTGGAGGTATCCCAAACACTAAATTTCAAGATCAAGTTAACAAAGCACTTCTAGATGCAGAAAGCCAGAGGAGAGAATTATTCGAACAGGTCATTTGGCTTGGAGTAATGGTCATCGTTGGCTTATATTTTATGCTTGCATTATGGATTTTTTGCAGTAATGAAAGTAAATCTAATAACTTATGGCATATAGCAATGATATTAGCATTACCTCCAACTACTATTTTGTTTTTATTAGTGAAGGTGTTATCAAAAACTGAGAATAGCGAACGAAATAAAGAGCAAGAAAATGGTCTTAACAATTTTCCAGCCACACAGTTTCTAAATCAATTATTAGATATACTAAAAACTTGGGTTAACAAAAAATATCCAAACTAGTATTTGTCCTAATTTGCTTTATTGGAAACTTATTAAGCTAACCTCCAAGGGAAATATTAAAAAAGATGGTATGAATTTATACCATCTTTAATTTTTTATCAATGTGCCTCTTCCCAATTCATCCCCACGCCTACTTCTGCCACCAGCGGCACGTTCAACATCTCCTCATCTACTTTCGCCATAATCTGCGGCAGTTTTTCTTTGACCAAATCCAGTTCGGCTTCGGGTACTTCCAACACCAATTCGTCATGCACCTGCATAATCAGTTTGGTTTTCAGGCCATCTGAATCCAGCCAGCGGGATACGTCTATCATGGCACGTTTGATGAGGTCGGACGCGGTGCCTTGCATGGGGGCGTTGATGGCGGCGCGTTCTGCTCCGGCGCGGGCGTTGGCGTTTTTGTTGCGGATGTCGGGCAGGTAGAGGCGGCGGCCGAACAGGGTTTCGACAAAGCCTTGGGCGGCGGCTTGTTCTTTGGTGCGCTGCATGTATTCGGCGACGCCGGGATAGCGGGCGAAGTAGCGGTCGATAAAGTTTTTGGCGGAGATGTTGTCGATGCCCAATGATTTGGCGAGGCCGTATTGGCCCATGCCGTAAATCAGGCCGAAGTTGATGGTTTTGGCGTAGCGGCGTTGTTCGGACGAGACGTTTTCGGGGGCAATACCGAACACTTCGGCGGCGGTGCGGCGGTGGACGTCTTCGCCGTTTTGGAACGCGGTAATCAGGGTTTTGTCGCCGGAGAGGTGCGCCATGATGCGCAGCTCAATTTGGGAATAGTCGGCGGAAACGATGACGCTGCCTTGCGGTGCGGTAAAGGCACGGCGCACGCGGCGGCCTTCTACGGTGCGGATGGGGATGTTTTGCAGGTTGGGGTTGTTGCTGGCGAGGCGGCCGGTAATGGCGACGGCTTGGGCGTAAGTGGTATGCACACGGCCGTCTTTGGGGGAAATCATTTCGGGCAGTTTGTCGGTGTAGGTGGATTTGAGTTTCGCCAGGCTGCGGTTTTGCAGGATGATTTTGGGCAGGGGGTAGTCGGGCGCAAGCTGTTCGAGCACGGCTTCGTTGGTGGAAATGCCGCCTTTGACGGTTTTTTTCAGGCCTTTGGTGGGGATGCCCATTTTGTCGAACAGGATCTCTTGCAGCTGTTTGGGCGAGTTGAGGTTGAACGGCTGGCCTGCGGCGGCGTAGGCTTCTTGTTCGAGCTTCATCAGCTCGGCGCCGAGTTCTGCGCTTTGGCGGGCGAGTTCGGCGCGGTCGATTTGCACGCCGTTGCGTTCCATTTCAAACAATACTTGCGCGACAGGCAGCTCCATTTTTTCATACATTTCAAGCTGTTTGGCGTCCATTTGCGCGCGCAGGTGCGCTTCGAGGCGCAGGGCGAAATCGGCGTCTTGGGCGGCGTATTCGGTCGCCTGTTCGATGGCGACATCGGCAAAACTAATTTGCTTCGCGCCTTTGCCGCACAGCGATTCGTAGGTAATGGTTTCCAAGCCGAGCCAGCGTTCGGACAATTCGTCCAAGCCGTGTCCAAGGTGGCTCTCGATGATATAGGAAGCGAGCATGGAATCGCCGGCAATGCCGTTCAGGGCGATGTTGTAGTTGGCGAAAACGTGTTGGTCGTATTTGAGGTTTTGCCCGATTTTTTTCAGGGCGGGGTTTTCCAAATGCGGTTTCAGACGGCCTAATACGTCTTGTAAATCAAGCTGTTCGGGTGCAGCGGTCAGGCTATGCCCTACGGGAATGTAAACCGCCTCCCCTGCTTGGAACGCAATGCTGATGCCGACCAGCGCGGCATTCATCGCGTCTAATGACGTGGTTTCCGTATCAATGCCGATTTTGTCCGCCTTCGCCAGTTTGTCCAACAAGGCGGCAAACTGCGCTTCGGTGGTAACGGCTTGATAATCCAGTTTTTCAGGGGCTGGGGCAAGTTCGGGTTGTTTTTCAGGCTGTGTTTCCATCGCCAATGCGGCTTGTTCGCCGATATGCTCACTGCCGAACAAATCAGTGTTTTGCGCTTCGTGCATACGGCTTTCCGCCTCTTTCAGCCAAGTACGGAAGCCCCAGCGTTTGAAATCGACAACCAGCTGCGCCCATTTAGGCGTAGTGCGGCGCAGGCTTTCAAGGCCGTCTGAAAGCTCGGTGTGCAAATCCAAATCGGTTTTAATCGTTACCAAATCATACGACAGCGGCAGTTGTTCCAAAGCGGCTTGCAGGTTTTCGCCGACCTTGCCTTTGACTTCGCCAGCGTGTTCCATCACACCAGCCAGCGAGCCGTAGGCTTCCAGCCACTTCACCGCGGTTTTCGGGCCGCATTTTTCCACACCTGGCACATTGTCCACCTTGTCGCCCATCAGCGCGAGATAATCGCGGATTTGGTCGGGGCGTACGCCGAATTTTTCCTTCACGCCTTCAATATCCAGCGTTTCGCCGCTCATCGTGTTCACCAGCGTCACGCGCTCATTCACCAACTGCGCCATGTCCTTATCGCCGGTGGATACCACCACGTTCCACCCTGCTTCGCTAGCCATCTTAGCCAAAGTGCCGATAACGTCGTCCGCTTCCACCTGCGGAATCACCAATACCGGCCAGCCCATCAGGCGCACCAAATCCGGCAAGGCTTCCGCCTGCGGGCGCAAATCGTCCGGCATCGGCGGACGCGTCGCCTTATAGTCGGGGAACATCTCGTGGCGAAAATTTTTGCCCTTCGCATCAAACACCACCGCGCAATAGTCGTGCACATAATCCGCCCGCAGTCGGCGCAGCATGTTCAACACGCCATACATCGCCCCAGTCGGCGCACCGTCGGGCGCAGACAAATTCTGCCCCATGGCATGATAGGCGCGGTAAAGATAAGAAGAGCCGTCAACGAGAAGGAGTGTAGGTTTGTTGGACATGGAGAACCTGCTGTGTGTATGAAAATAATGTACGGATTATAAAGGAAAAGGCCGTCCGAAAACCGAAAATCAAGTTTCAGACGGCCTGATGTTTACATAAATATACGGTTTCAGGTATTGCGCCTCAGAATCCCATCTTGTATATTTGTATTCAAATGAATACAAACCAAAGCAGACGAATATGAATGCAACGAACCGTATCCCAATTAGTGTGCGCATCACTCAGGAAGATGCTGATTTTATTGCTGAACTAAAAATCGAAGGTGCGAATACGCCGTCTGAAAAAATCCGCGAATTGCTCAAGTTAGCTCGCTTGGCGCATACGCAAACGCGCGATTACAGCTCCGCACTGACGGCGCAGGAGCAATTTTTCCAAGCGGCGAAACACGAAATCTTGCACGCTGAAAAACAGGCCGGAGTGCATTCGCATATCGTGGCGAGGTTGTTTGAACAACTGCCTGACTTAGGCGCAACACTCGCCGCCGACCTGCCCGAAGAAGCTGACCTCGACGATTTGAAAAAATACGAGCGCGAACTGATGTGGCGCATCGTCCGCCTCACCGACAGCATCTTGCAACTCGCCGTAACCGGCAAAGGTGCAGCATACGACGACAGCGTTCTGCAACAGCTTGAAAACACTTTGAAACTGGCGAAGATTGTGCAGCAGGCAAATGAAGTTTAAGACTGCCGCCATACCAAATGAAACAAACACATTTTAGTGAAAGGAAAATCCAAATGAGCGAAACCCTATCCCGCCGAGTAGGCCGTCTGGTAAGCGGCGGTTTTCATACCCTGATTGATGCGGCGGAAAACCTCGCGCCTGAAGCGGTCATGAACGAAAGTATCCGCGAAATTGAGCGCGCAGTAGATGAGGTGCGTGCTGAATTGGGCAAAGTGTTAGCTCAGAAACATCTTGCCGCCAAGAAAATGGCCGATGAAAGTAATCGCCACGAGGCCATCGATGCCAATCTGCAAGCCGCCGTAGATGCTGGTCGCGATGATCTTGCCGAAGCGGGTATCGCCGAACAGATGGACATCGAAGCGCGTCTGCCTGTTTTGGAAAACACCATTGCCGATTGTGCCGCACAAGAAAAAGAGCTCGAAGGCTTTATCGCCGCCCTGCAGGCGAAAAAACGCGAGATGCAGCAGCAGTTGCAAGACTGGCGTACCACACAGCAAAGCATGGGCACAGGCAAAACAGCCGGTGGCAACGGCAGCGACCTCAATCGCATTGCCCGTGATGCTGAAAAAAGCGGCAATGCCTTCGACCGTGTGATGGGTCGCCAAAACTCGGTACACAGCAGCACTGATGCGGCGCAGTTAGCCAAGCTGAAAGAACTGGAAGACTTAAGCCGCAACAACCGCATTGCCGAAAGATTGGCAGCATTGAAAGCAGGGAAATAAGATGAATTTTGTTAATAAGATTTATGAGCTTGCTGAGCAGATTGCTTACTACCATAAGATGTTGAATCACCATGCTGCATGGTTGCTGTTATCAACTATCGCGGTTTGGTCTCTTGGTGATAATCACCCCATACCCGCAATAGTTGCTGCTATTTTAATCATGGGATTCTATGTTGTTATCATTATGAATGACGTGAAGGCAAAATATGGAGACAAATTAATTGCAGATGGATGGAAAGTTTCTATTAAAAAAGCCATAAAATTGTTAAAAACCGAAATCTTGGAAAAATGTGACAACCAAGAGCAGCAAAAACTCTTAGATTTATTGGAGAAGAAATGCCTAACTCAAATACAGTTTAAAAACTTCTTCAAGCACCGTTTATTTTGGATTGCATATATCTTTTGGGTGTGGATGCTTTTAGATTTACTTATATTAAATAGATAAAATCCAAACAAACCCCACCAACATTAAAAATGTATTATTCCAAATACAACTCCAATAAAGAAAAAATTAAAAAGAATAAGGAAATGCAATATGTGGAATCTAATCAACGCCCCCGAAACTGAAATCTTCGGCATTGCCATTGCGCTGATGGTTTTGCTCGGTGTGTTTGAAGTCATTTCCATGCTGGCAGGCGGTATTAGCGACTGGTTGGACAACCTGTTGCCCGACAGCCTGACCGAAACTGCGCACGCCGAGGTCGGATTGGATGTGGCGGATGCAGGCATATTCGTGCGTTTCCTGAGCTGGCTGTATGTCGGACGTATTCCAGTGTTGATGTTGATGGTGGTGTTTCTTGCCGTATACGGATTGACGGGTTATCTGTTTCAGACGGCCTTTGCCACTGTATTCGGCAGTTATCTGAATGGCACGCTGGCAGCAGTCATTGTTTGGTTTATTTCCCTACCCTTGGTACGCGTGACGGCTAGCGGTTTGTACAAAATTATGCCGAAAGATGAAACCACTGCCGTTTTACAGGAAAGTTTAATCGGCCGCGTCGGCACGGTGGTATTGGGCGAAGCTCGGGTAGGCAATGCGGCGCAGGTGCGCGTGAAAGATGCTTACGGCCAACAGCATTATGTGATGGTAGAGCCTGACTCTGAAGATGTATTGAAACAAGGAGATGCGGTATTACTGGTGTCGTTGGACGGAAATACATTTAAAGCGATTTTGAATCCGAGCGGCAGCTTGGTAGATTAAGGCCGTCTGAAACCGCAATTTTTGCAGCATTACAGAAAATACGGATATTGACTGTCGTCATTCCCGCGTAGGTGGGAATCCAGTTCTCGGAATTCCAAGAAGATTTGAAAATGGCTGAACCTTTTAAGTTTCTGGATTCTCGTCTGCGCGAGAATGACGATGATATGTTTATATTCTTTATTTTAGAGCCTTAAATTTTTTGGCAATTTATTATTTTAAGAAGGAGTAATAAGAAATGCCTAGATGGATTATGGATAACTGGTTCAATATATCAGCTGTGCTTGTGGCAGTAATCAGTATGTTTGGATTACATAATTTAATGCGCAAATTTAATGGTTTGGAAAGACTTTCTAAAAGTCGAATTGAATATAGGCAGGCAAAAGAATTAATCCACCTGATTGAGCAAGCAGAACACCAAGATGCAAAACCTCATGCTTATTTAATTGAAAAAGGATACGGTGCAGTTTCCGGTACGAATAAATTGGATTCTGAGGAAATTATTTATTGCTTAGGGATGAAGTCTCCTAATCGAGCTTTAAGGTATTACACTTTGGGATTGAAATACTTGGAATATTCTGCAATAGTTGGGAAAGTATGTTTTAAAGAAAAATTCAATGATAGAAAGAGAAGGTTAAAAAATTATATATTGAATTATATTAGATATTTTATTTTGCAATAATAGCAGCAGTAATTTTATGGGTGCCTACCCAAGTTGATTTTAAAAATTCTTATTATTCTTTCATATTTTTAGCAATTATATCATTTCCTTTTATAGGGTTATCATTTATTTATTTGTCTGAAGCATCGAATTTGAGTTTTGCGGAAAAATTCATGAAACTTCAAGCCAAAACGTTTAAAGAATCAGAGTTTGAAACTTTAATAGCAAATGAACCTGAAACAAAAGAACCTGAACGAGAAAACTAAGAATTTTAACCCTTTCAGACGGCCTCTTTCCCTCAAAGCCTTCTGAATCCACCGCCCCAAAAGGCATATTAACAAGAAGAAAGGAAAAACCATGAATTTGGTCTCTATCGGCACTATCGCCGGCGTCATACTCGTCGCGCTGTTTGTACTCGGCCTCATCCTGACCCGTCTGTATCGCCGTGCCAGCAAAGAAGTTTCATTTGTCCGCACCGGTTTTGGTGGCGAAAAAGTCATTATGAACGGCGGTGCGATGGTGCTGCCCGTATTGCACGAAATTATCCCCGTCAACATGAATACACTGCGCCTTGAAGTACGCCGCGCTGCCCAACAAGCGCTGATTACCCGCGACCGTATGCGCGTTGACGTGATGGCGGAATTTTACGTCCGCGTTAAACCCAGCGCCGAGAGCATTGCGACCGCTGCACAAACGCTGGGTATGAAAACCATGTCTCCCGATGAGTTGAAAGACCTCGTTGAAGGTAAATTCGTTGACGCCCTGCGCGCCGTTGCCGCCGAAATGGCGATGGAAGAACTGCATGAAAAACGTGTTGATTTCGTTCAGAAAGTACAACAGGTCGTGAGTGAAGACTTATTCAAAAACGGTCTCGAACTCGAAACCGTTTCCCTGACCGGCCTCGACCAAACCAGCTTTGAGTTCTTTAACCCGCAAAACGCCTTTGACGCGGAAGGTTTGACCAAACTGACCGAAACCATCGAAGGCCGCCGCAAAAAACGTAACGAAATCGAACAAGATACCGACTTGGCAATCAAAACCAAAAACCTCGAAGCCGAGCAGCAACGCCTGAAAATCTCGCGCGAAGAAGAATACGCCAAACTCGAACAAGAACGTGAGATTGCCGTACGCCGCGCCGAACAAGAGGCCAGCATTGCCGAACAAGAATCTCAGAAAAAACGTGAAGCGGAAGAAGCAAAAATTGCCGCTGAACGCGAAGTGGATTTGAAACGCATTGCCGCCGAACGCGACATTAAAAACGAAGACATTAGAAAAGCCCAAGCCGTTGAGCAGGCCGAGGTTGAACGCCGCAAAGCCATCGAATTGGCCGAGCAAGACCGCGCCATCGCCGTTGCCGAAAAATCGCGTGCTGAATCCGAAGCCAAAGCCGAAGCCGACAAAGCCCGCGCCGCCGCCGTTCGCGAAGAAGAGAGTGTGATTACCGTACGCGAAACCGAACGCGCCGAGCGTGCCAAAGCGGTTGAATTGATTGCCGCCGAAGAAGCTGCGCAAAAAGATGCGATTTCGCTCACTGTTGCCGCTGAAGCTGAAAAACAAGCTGCACAAGACCGCGCTGAAGCCGTGCGTATCGCCGCCGAAGCCGAAGCCGAGAAACAACGCCTTCAAGCCAAAGGTGAAGCCGATGCCAAGATTCTGTTGGCGCAAGCGCAAGAGCAACAATACAAGGTTGATGCAGAAGGTACACGCGCTGTGAACGAAGCTGCCAACGTCCTGAGCGTTGAACAGGTTGAAATGCAAGTCCGCCTTGCCCTCTTAAAACACCTGCCTGACATCATCCGCGAATCCGTCCGCCCAATGGAAAAAATCGAAGACATCAAAATCTTGCAAGTCAATGGTCTGGGTGGCTTTGCCGGTGGTGCAAACGGTGCGGAAGGTGTTTCAGACGGCCAAACCACACAAGCCAGCCTTGCAGACCAAATGGTCAACAGCGCCCTGCGCTACCGCAGCCAAGCCCCATTGGTTGACGGTCTCTTGAAAGAGTTGGGATTGAATGGTGGCGATATCAACGGTCTGACCCAAGGACTGGATAAAACCATCGACCAATCATAAACGAATGCCGTAATAATGATTTAAAGGCCGAGACCTTTGCAAAATTCCCCAAAA
>NZ_KV831694.1:0-2561 GCF_001837185.1 Neisseria sp. HMSC064D07
CTCAGGCCGTCTGAAATGCTCTTTCAGACGGCCTTTTTTATGTTTTCTATTTATCCAATACGTTGAAGGACAATTTCTAGGACAAATTTACTGCCTACATAGGCAAAAATCAGACTAACAAATCCAACAATAGTCCAAACGGCGGCTTTTTTGCCGCGCCATGCGGTCATACTGTGTTTCAACAATAATGCGCCATAAATCAACCACGACATAATACTGAAGATGGTTTTATGCGTGAAGGTCATGGGTTTGCCGAAAACGGCTTCGGCAAAAAACGTCCCGCTGATAACTGAATAGGTCAATAAAATGAAACCTGCCCAAATACCTTGGAACATGAGTTTCTCCAAACTCAATAATGGCGGCAAGAAGCTGACCAATGCGGAAAAACGGCGTTTGTGCAAATTACGGTTGATTAAAAGGATTAGGATGGCAAATAAGGTAACGATGCCAAACAATCCGTATGCAAGCAATGATGATGCGATGTGCGACAGTGGCAATAAGTCTACAATTTGGCGACCTGAAAAATCCCCCGGGAAAAGGAAACCCAACAATAAGGTCAATGCGGCACAGGGATACAATAAGAGTTGCACTCCGCGCAGACAATAAAAGAAGCTGCCCAAGCAATACATCATCAGCATCAGCCAGACTATCAGACTGAGCGAATAACCAAAACCGGTAATCAATACCCTATCCTGCAATACAGGGAACATCAATGCTGCGCCATGTACCAATAATGCGCCGCTCAAAATCAGCAACTCGGTTTTCAGCGGGTAAGACTTATTATTGTGCTTTTTATGTTGCAACCAGGAAAATGCGCCCAATCCGGCATACACCAGCATAAGGCAGATTAAGACAATCGGCATAAATATCTTTCTCAATAGAGGTATGAACACTTGACGGACAGCCGGCAGGGTTTCAGACGGCCTTGGTGTCGTGTTTGTGTTCTTGAAGCATAACTTCGGACTATCGTGTAAAATAATCCGAATTTTATTTTAACAAAGAATGCCCTGTATTGGGCAGCTATTCTCATTATCAAGGATAAGTATGTTAGACAACCTGACCAACCGCTTCAGCAAGGTACTTAAAAATATTCGCGGCCAATCAACGCTGACCGAAGACAATATTAAAGAAGCCTTGCGCGAGGTTCGTCTTGCCCTGCTGGAAGCCGACGTTGCATTACCCGTCGTTAAAGAATTCGTCAACACAGTCAAAGAACAGGCCCTTGGCCAAGAAGTCGTCGGCAGCCTGACGCCTGACCAAGCCTTTATCGGCGTGGTCAACCAAGCCTTAGTCGACCTGATGGGTAAGGAAAACAAAACGCTGGATTTGTCGGTTTCACCGCCTGCCATTGTTTTGATGGCCGGTTTGCAAGGTGCCGGTAAGACAACAACCGTCGGCAAACTCGCCCGCCTGCTGAAAAACGATCAGAAGAAAAAAGTTTTGGTGGTATCTGCCGACGTTTACCGCCCTGCTGCGATTGAACAGCTGCGCCTATTGGCCGAACAGGTCGGCGTGGACTTTTTCCCATCCGATACCAACCAAAAACCGGTTGAGATTGCAACTGCCGCCGTCGATTACGCCAAAAAACATTTTTACGATGTATTGATGGTCGATACCGCCGGCCGCCTGGCAATCGATGAAGAAATGATGAACGAAATCAAAGCGCTTCATGCCACGGTCAACCCGGTTGAAACTTTGTTCGTCATCGATGCCATGCTGGGTCAGGATGCTGTGAACACTGCTCAGGCATTTAATGAAGCCCTGCCGCTGACCGGTGTCGTATTGACCAAGATGGACGGCGACTCGCGCGGCGGTGCGGCATTGTCCGTACGCCATGTAACCGGCAAACCGATTAAATTTATCGGCGTCGGCGAAAAAATCAACGGTCTCGAACCTTTCCACCCCGACCGTCTTGCCAGCCGTATCCTCGGCATGGGCGACGTATTGACCCTGATTGAAGACGTTCAAAAAGGTATTGATGAAGAAGCCGCCGCCAAAATGGCGAAAAAGCTGCAAAAAGGCAAAGGCTTCGACCTCAACGACTTTAAAGAACAAATCCAGCAAATGCGCAATATGGGCGGCTTGGAAAACCTGATGTCGAAAATGCCGGGCGAACTGGGTCAAATATCGAAACAAATTCCCGAAGGCACGGCTGAAAAAGCGATGGGCAAAGTAGAAGCCATCATCAACTCGATGACCCCTAAAGAACGCGCCAACCCTGCCCTGCTCAAAGCCAGCCGCAAACGCCGTATTGCGATGGGTGCAGGCACGACCGTGCAGGAAGTAAACAAATTACTCAAACAGTTTGAACAAATGCAACAAATGATGAAGATGTTCAGCGGCAACGGCTTGGGCAAACTGATGCGTTTGGCCAAAGGTATGAAGGGAATGAAAGGCATGTTCCCAGGTTTGTAAGCCGATTTGACAGAAAACGCCGTCTGAAAAGTTTCAGACGGCGTTTTGGTTTTGTATTCTGATTAAAACCATGAGGCTTTAGCAACCATCTCTATTCTATAACGTCTAATATAAAAGGCCGAGACCTTTGCAAAATTCCCCAAAAT
>NZ_KV831695.1:0-897 GCF_001837185.1 Neisseria sp. HMSC064D07
GCCGGCGACGACAACATCACCACCGAAGCCCAAGACGATAAAGTGACCGTTAAGCTGAACAAAGACCTGGTAGTGAACAGCGTCAAAGCCGGCGACACCACCGTCAACAACGACGGCGTTAAGATTGCAGGCGGTCCTAGCCTGACCAAGTCCGGTATCGATGCCGCCGGCAACAAGGTTACCAACGTAGCCGACGGCGACCTCAATGCCAACAGCAAAGATGCCGTTAACGGCAGCCAACTGTTTGCGACCAACCAAAACGTCGCCAACAACGCCGCCAATATCGCCAAAGGCATTAACTTCGGCGGTACCACCGGCAGCAACAACTACGCATTGGGCGACACCATCAATGTCAAAGGCGACAGCAACATCATCAGCGAAACCGTAGCCGGTGGCGCACAGCTGAAACTGGCCAAAGACATTACCGTTGACAGTGTGACCGCAGGCAACAGCAAACTGAATACAGACGGCCTCACCATTACCGGTGGCCCGAGTGTGATCAAGTCAGGCATCAATGCCGCCGGCAACAAGATCACCAACGTTGCCGCCGGTACCGATGACACCGACGCCGTCAACTACAGCCAGCTGAAACAGCAAAGTGCCGCCGCCCGTACCGAAGTTGCCGCCGGTACCAACATCAAAGACGTGGTGAAAACGACCGGCGCCAACGGCCAAGACGTTTACACCGTCAACGCCAAAGGCACGACTGCGAGCGCCGGTTCGAGCAAATTGACTGTTACCGCCGCTGAAAAGGCCGACAACGTGACCGACTACAGCATCGACTTGGCTGATAACACCAAAGCCGAAATCCAAAAAGGTGTGGATGCCAAAACCGCCGTTGACACTAAAGGCCTGACCTTCAGCGGCGACAGCGGCAGCACCAATATCGAAAAACTC
>NZ_KV831696.1:0-254 GCF_001837185.1 Neisseria sp. HMSC064D07
ATGCGCGGTGGTAGCTCAGTTGGTTAGAGTACCGGCCTGTCACGCCGGGGGTCGCGGGTTCGAGCCCCGTCCGCCGCGCCATTATTTAAAAATACTGATTTTTCAGTATCTCCCTTTTTCGGGTGATTAGCTCAGTTGGTAGAGCGTCTGCCTTACAAGCAGAATGTCGGCGGTTCGACTCCGTCATCACCCACCAAGTTTCCTTTCATTGTCTTTGACAGTGGATGCGCGGTGGTAGCTCAGTTGGTTAGAGT
>NZ_KV831697.1:0-28826 GCF_001837185.1 Neisseria sp. HMSC064D07
TAGGGGATTTTGGGGAATTTTGCAAAGGTCTCGGGAGATTTTAAGAGAGAAAAATTACGGGCCATGCCGCATTTATTATGGAGATGATGTCTTGTTTTGTTGATATTTCAAGACGTGAGGCCGTCTGAAAATAAATTCAGACGGCCTTAATCTTAGAAAAGGTCGTCTGAAAAAGCGTTTTACCGGGTTTATACGTTAAACAAGAAGTGCATCACATCGCCGTCTTGTACGACGTATTCTTTGCCTTCCACACGCATTTTGCCTGCTTCTTTGGCTTTGGCTTCGCCGCCTAAAGAGATGAAGTCTTCGTAGGCGATAACTTGGGCACGGATGAAGCCGCGCTCAAAGTCGGTGTGAATCACGCCGGCGGCTTGTGGCGCAGTGTCGCCTTTGTGGATGGTCCAAGCGCGGACTTCTTTGATACCGGCGGTAAAGTAGGTTTGCAGGCCCAAGAGGTCGTAGCCGGCACGAATCAGGCGGTTCAAGCCCGGTTCTTCCAAGCCCATTTCAGCGAGGAATTCGGCTTTTTCGTCGTCTTCCAATTCGGCGATTTCGCTTTCCATTGCAGCGCAAACGGCAACGACGGGGGCGTTTTCTTTTGCAGCCAATTCTTTCAGGCGGTCAAGGTGCGGATTGTTTTCAAAACCGTCTTCAGCAACGTTGCCGACATACATGGCGGGTTTGGCGGTGAGTAGGAACAGCGGTTTGAGCATGGCAAGTTCTTCTGCGTCTAAGCCGAAGGAGCGTACAGGTTTGCCTTCGTCCAGATGCGGCAGCAGTTTTTTGCACAGTTCGACCAGTTTTTGCGCGTCTTTATCGCCTGAACGTGCGCGTTTTTCTTCGCGGACGATGGCTTTTTCGACGCTGGCCAAGTCGGCCAGTGCCAACTCGGTGCCGATGGTTTCGATGTCGGCAATCGGATCGACTTTGCCTGCAACGTGAACGATGTTGTCGTCGTCAAAGCAACGTACAACGTTAACAATCGCGTCAGTCTCGCGGATGTTGGCGAGGAACTGGTTGCCTAAGCCTTCGCCTTTGCTCGCACCTGCAACCAAACCGGCGATATCGACAAATTCGACGATGGCAGGCTGCATTTTTTGCGGATTGACGATTTTTGCCAATTCGGCCATACGCGGATCGGGGACTTCAACGATACCGACGTTGGGTTCGATGGTACAGAAAGGATAGTTTGCCGCTTCGATACCCGATTGGGTCAGCGCGTTAAAGAGGGTGGATTTGCCGACGTTGGGCAAACCGACGATGCCGCATTTCAAGCTCATGGTTTTTCCTGAAAAGATAAAAGTTTAACGGCGGATTATAGCATATTGTGGAGGTACTCAAAACAGCCGCAATGCTGGTGTGTTCTTATAATAAAAGGCCGTCTGAAAAAAGAGGGATGGCATTCAGCTTATTGTTCTTCCGAAGAATGAGTAAATGAATAAAACTGTTAAATAAAACAATTTTTCGGACAGGATGCTTAAGATCAAACCTGAAAGAATGCCCAGTACCCAATAAATCATCTGACGGTATTTCGGGTCGGATGCGGTACGCAACATTTTAAAATACAAAACCAGACAGCCGAACATGCAGATTGTTTGAAAAAGAATGAGGGGGAGGCTGTCAATGGCTTCAGAAATCGAATCATGAAGGATGATTGTCCCTATGCGTATGCATAAATAAATTAAAGCCGAGCCTACCGCCGAATGCCAAAAAGGGACGGGCGTATCGGATGAATCGGGTGTTTTGTGGGGTTGAAGCCTGCCGAATAACAAGATAAATACAATGTCAAACATAATGATAGTTGCCTTGGCGTAAGGTGTTTTCGTTTTTCAGACGGCCTCGGGGTTGTCTGAAAGCTTATTGTGCGGCGATATGAGGTAGTGCCGCGGTAAGGTATGTCAGTAGGCCGACCATCCATCATGCTGAAGTGGTTGCCATAATTAAGTTAATAATTTGATTTTTCAGTGTATTATCTGCTGTTGCCCGTAATGGTTTGAAATACAGGGCAAGTTAAATGAATAGAGGGGAAAAGGAGTAAGCAGGTTGAAAAACGGTATGGGGTTTCGTGGGTAAAGTCTTTGCCACGGTTCGCAGTTAGTTTAAAGGCCGTCTGAAAAACTGTTTCAGACGGCCTTTTTTCCGTGCTGCCTTAACCGGTATTACGCAAACCTTGAGCTACGCCGTTGATGGTCAAGTGAACCATCAGCAGGGCGTGCGGATTGTCGGGCTCTTTGCGTAGGCGTTTGAGCATGGCGACTTGCAGGCCGTTGAGGGCGTTCAGGTATGGAATCCTCAAGGCAAGCGAACGGGCGAGGCTGCGGTTGTCGCGCAGGAGCTCTTCGGTTTGCAGCAGGTCGAGCAGTGCTTTGCGGCTGCGTTGGTATTCTTCCTTAATCATGCCGAAGATGACTTTTGCTTTATCGGGCGATTCGCTCAAGCCGGCATAGTTTTCCGCCAAGGTGATGTCGGTTTTTGCCATTACTTGCTCCATATTGGAGAGCATGGCTTGGAAGAACGGGTTGCTTTGGGCGTGTTCGCGCAGGGCGGCCAGTGTGTCGGGATTGCCTTCGCACAAGGTTTCCACTGCGCTGCCGAAACCGTACCAAGCCGGCAGCATGAGGCGGTTTTGCATCCATGAGAATACCCACGGAATTGCACGCAAGTCTTGAATCCGCGCCAAGGTTTTGCGGCTGGCGGGGCGGCTGCCGAGGTTGAGGGTGGCGATTTCCTGAATCGGGCTGGTTTGCAGGAAGTAGTCGATGAAGTCGGGGTGGGTAATCAGTTCGCGGTAGTATTTGAACGATACGTCCGACAAATCCTGCATCAGTTTGGCATCAGGGTCTTTTTTATCCGGCAGGATGCTGGCTTCCAAAGTCGCGGCAACCAAGGTTTCCAAGTTGCGTTGGGCATTGCCCGGGTCGGCGTATTTGGCGGTAATGACTTCGCCTTGCTCGGTAATGCGGATTTGTCCGGCAACGCTGCCTGCAGGTTGCGCCAAAATGGCTTGGTAAGAAGGGCCGCCGCCGCGACCTACGCTGCCGCCGCGGCCGTGGAACAGGCGCATGCGGACATCGTATTTTTTGAAGAGTTCGACCAAGCCCAACTCTGCCTGATACAGACACCATGAGCTGGTAACGTAGCCGCCGTCTTTGTTGGAGTCGGAGTAGCCCAGCATGATTTCTTGGATGTTGCCGCGGCTTTCGAGCAGGGTGTCATACCAGTCGAGGCGGAACATGGTTTCCATGACCGGACAGGCGTTTTCGAGCGCTTCGATGGTTTCAAACAGAGGCACGATATTGATGCGGCTGTGCGGTTTGCCGTTTTCCACCACCAACAGGCCGCTTTCTTTCAGCAGCAATGCCAAGGCGAGCAGGTCGCTGGGTTGTTCGCAGTTGGAAATAATGCTTTGTGTGACGGCATCTTCGCCGAATTCGTCTTTGATTATGCGCGCTTCGTTGAAAATTGCCAGTTCGTGACGAGTATGGTCGCTGTATGTGATGAACGGGCTGTACAGCGGACGTTGATGGCTCAATTCGCGCAACAGGGCGGCTTGTTTTTGCTCTTCGTTCAGGCTGTTGTAGTCTTCCAAGCCTGCGTGTTGGAAAAGCTCGGCAACCACATCGGCGTGTTTGCCTGCGTGTTGGCGCAGGTCGAGCGGCATCATGTGGAAGCCGAACACGGACACGCTGCGGATAATGTCGGACAGACGGCCTTCTGCCAGCAGTTGGCTGCCGTTCTCGTGGAGCGAGCGTTGCAGTTTTTTCAGGTCGTTGAGGAACTCTTCGACCGTGGCATAAGGCTCGAGGAAGCCGAATTTGCAGCCCATGCCCAAACCGAGTGAGCGTGCTTTGCCCATGGCGCGTGCCATGATGTAGGCGATGGCACGGCGGTAGGGTTCTTCGGTGCGGGCGATTTCTTCGTCAGGCGAGAGGGCGGCCAGTGCCATCACGTCGTCGTTGACTTTGACGCGGCGGATGGAGAGCGGCAATTCGCGGTAAAGTTTGTCGAGTTCGCCGCGATAGAAACGGAACACTGCGTCGGCATGCCGTCTGAACGCAAAACGCAAGGTTTCGGCAGAAACGAACGGGTTGCCGTCGCGGTCGCCGCCGATCCAGCCGCCGATTTTAAGGATATTCGGAACGCGGACGCCGGGATAGGCCGTCTGAAAATCACGTTCCATTGTGCGGTAGAGTTTGGGCAGGGCTTCAAAGAAGCTCATCGGGAAGATGGATACACCGTTGTTGATCTCGTCGTTGACGCTGAGTTTGTGGCGGCGTGTTTCGCTGGTCTGCCACAAGCCCAAAAGCACGGTGTCGATTTCGCGGCGCAACTGAGCCAGTGCATCAGGATTAGTGCAGCGTTCGCGTTGCGGGAGCAGCGCGCGGATACGGCGGTTGAAGCTCAAGACGGTTTGGCGTTGCACCTCGGTCGGGTGCGCGGTCAAAACGGCGGTAACGACTGTATTGTCCAGTTGTTGTTGCAACGCTTTGCCGTTGACTTTTCCGGCTTTGAGCTTGCGCACGGTTTCCGTCAGGCTGCCTTCGGCACTGTTGTGTCCGGCCTCTTCGTGGATTTGGCGGCGGCGTTCGTGGTGTACGTCTTCGGCGATGTTCAAAATCTGCGCGAACAGGCCGCAGGCTAAGGTTAAATCGTGGGTTTGTTGTTCGTCCAATTGCGGCAACACCTTCTCAATCAAGGCAGCGCTGTCGTCTGAAGTCGATAATAACTTAACGGTTTCGACCACCAAAGGCGACGCTTCCTCATGCAGCAGATTGAAAAGAGACTGTTTTAAAAATTCCGCATCCGCCGCCAGAGCGGCATCTTTGGGATTGTTTAAGATATGCAGTTGCATGATTTTTCTCTTGTTTAAATGTTAATTTGGGTTTGTCCCGAATCCATTGTATAGCAAATTTTTGTAAACTGCCAATGCTGCCGTCCGATACATTTCAAACCGGAAAACAGCCGTCCGTATCCGCCGCGTGGTCGCTGTCTGTAAAATGCCGTAAAATATTGCCCATCAAAACAGAGGCGAGAAACCCATGATTGAATTTCCCAACCAGCCTGATTTTCCTGAGCAACACACCGCCGTCGCCGTCGGCACTGTCAACATGAGCCAGCAGGCGATACGGGTGTTGATAGAGAATGCCACCGAAAAGGCAAGTATCCTGACCATCGCCCGCGTTGCCGCCATTCAGAGCATCAAACAGACCTCCAACCTGATTCCGCTGCACCTGCCCGGCCGCATCATCGGCGTGCAGGTTGATTTCGATATTAACGTTGAGTTGGCCTGCCTGAAGGCCACGCTGACCGTCCAAGCGCACAGCAACGGCAGCATTGCCACCGAAGCCCTGACCGGTCTCAATTTGGCGCTCTTGAGCGTTTACGACATGATGAAAGACGTTGACCGCAATATGATGCTCAGCGGCATCCGCCTCGAATCCGAAACCAGCAGCGAAGGCCGTCCTTTCCTGTTTGACAACGCATACGAAAATATTAATTTCTAAACCATTCAGGCCGTCTGAACATTGGGTTTCAGACGGCCTTATTATTATGATGAACGATCAACAACTTTTGCGGTTCAGCCGCCATATCCTGCTTGACGAAATCGGTATCGAAGGCCAAGAAAAACTTTTGGCCACCCATGTGCTTGTTGTCGGTTGCGGCGGGCTGGGTGCGGCGGCCTTGCCGTATCTTGCCGCCGCCGGTATCGGCAGCCTGACAATTGCCGATGCCGATACCATCGACGAGACCAACCTTCAACGCCAAATCACGTTTACCGAAGCCGACATCGGCAAAAACAAGGCTTTGGTCATGCAAGGCCGTCTGAAACAGATCAACAGCCAAACACACATTACAGCCATTGCCGAATTTCTCGATGAGGCCAGGCTTGTCGAATTGGCAAACGCCACCGACATCATTCTTGATTGTTCCGACAATTATCCCACACGCCAAGCGGTCAACCGCGCCGCCGTTGCCACGCGCACGCCTTTGATTTCCGCAGCGGCCGTCGGCTTTGACGGACAAATCGCCGTGTACCGTCCCGATCTTCCCGATACGCCCTGCTATGCCTGCTTGTTTGACGGCGAACAAGCCAGCGACGGTGCTTGTGCATTGTTCGGCGTTTTTTCGCCATTGGTCGGTGTTATCGGAACGACCCAAGCCGTCGAAGCGCTCAAAGTGCTGATCGGTATCGGTACGCCGTCGCACGGCAAACTTTCTACCTACAACGCGTTGAGCGGAAAATGGCAGCAATACGGGGTGAGACACAATCCCGAATGCCCGGTTTGCGGCGGCCGTTAAAGACAAAAAGCAGGGTAGGGGTTTCAATATTGCCTAAGCCAATCCGCTAGAGTAATCATACTTATCTTTCATTAAACTTGAAGGAAGGCGTTTCTTCCCTTTTCAGACGGCCTGTGGCACGATATGATTCAATGATTAATAAATTTTTTGAGGCCGTCTGAAAAAGGATAAGGAGAAACCGGCTTAATGAATATTATTCGTGCCTTATTGGTGGTATTGGGTTGCTTGGCTTTGGGCGAGGCAACCGTTTGGATTTTGGGGTTGAAACTGCCGGGCAGTATTGTCGGCATGGGTTTGCTGTTTGTCGCGCTTCAGGCCGGCTGGGTCAAATTGTCTTGGGTGGGAGAGCTGGCAGACATTTTGATGGCAAACCTGACTTTGTTTTTGGTGCCGCCTTGCGTGGCCGTCATCAGCTATTTGGATGTGATTGCAAACGACTGGCTTTCGATTTTGACGGCCACAATCGGCAGTACGATCTGCGTATTGTTGGTGACCGGCAAAGTGCATGAGTGGGTCAGGAGGCGGATGTGATAAATATAGACGGGCTGTTGCGCATGCCCTCGGTCATGCTGTTCCTGACTTTGGCCGTATATGCTTTGGCAGTGCAGATTCGGGCGCGCACGGGGAATGTGCTGTGTAATCCGGTATTGATCAGTACGCTGGTGTTGATGGGTTATTTGAAGGTATTTGCCATCGATTACGAGCTGTACCATTCTGCTTCTCACTTTATTGATTTTTGGTTGAAACCGGCAGTCGTGTTGCTGGCGGTGCCGCTTTATCGCAATTGGGACCGTATCCGTAGCCAGTGGTTGCCGGTGGTGTTGTCGCAGTTGGTGGGCAGCGTGACAGGCATTGTTACGGGCGTGTATTTTGCCAAATGGCTGGGCGCTTCGCGCGAAGTGATTTTGTCGCTGGCTTCCAAATCCGTGACCAACCCGATTGCGATCGAAATCACGGCGTCTATCGGCGGTATTCCGGCGATTACGGCGGCAACGGTGATTATTGCCGGGCTTTTTGGACAGATGGCCGGATATAAAGTGTTGAAAGGGACGTTGTATATGCCTTCTTCAGTGGGAATGTCTTTGGGTACGGCCTCGCATGCGATGGGTATTGCGGCGTCATTGGAATACGGCCGCCGTATGGCCGCATATGCCGGCTTGGGCTTGACGCTCAACGGCGTGTTGACGGCGATATTGGTGCCTATTTTGATTCCCTTATTGGGCGTATAGCGTTTAGGCCGTCTGAAAATAGTGTAAACAGGAGAAAATGATATGGCTGTAAATTTGACTGAAAAACGTGCAGACGAATTGTTGGAAATCGACGGCATCCGTCTGTTTACAGGTCGTGCCGGCATCAAGCAACAAGACCGCGACGATTTGACGCTGATGGTGTTGGGCGGCGGACATACGGTGGGCGCGGTGTTTACGCAAAACCGTTTCTGCGCCGCGCCGGTGCATATCGCCAAGTCGCATCTGTTTGATCAAGACGGCGTGTGTGCCTTAGTCATCAATACGGGCAATGCCAATGCGGGTACCGGCGCACAAGGCCGTCTGGACGCGATTAAAGTGTGTGCGGCGGTGGCAGAACAGGTCGGCTGCCAATCCAATCAGATTATGCCGTTTTCGACCGGCGTGATTTTGGAGCCGCTGCCTGTGGATAAAATCGTGGCCGCTTTGCCGCAAGTACGCCCTGCATTCTGGTCGGACGCGGCGCGTGCCATCATGACGACAGATACTGTACCGAAAGCCGCTTCACGCACAGGCTTGGTCGGCGAGAAACACACAGTCCGCGCTACCGGTATCGCCAAAGGTTCGGGCATGATTCATCCGAATATGGCGACCATGTTGTCGTTTATCGCCACTGATGCCAAAGTGTCCCAACCGATTTTGCAGCTGATGACCCAAGAAATCGCAGATGAAAGTTTCAATACGATTACCGTGGACGGCGATACCAGTACCAACGACAGCTTTGTCATTATGGCGACAGGCCGTTGCGGTCAGAGCGAAATCGACAATACCGCCGATCCGCGCTATGCGCAGCTCAAAGCCTTGCTTGGTTCGCTGGCTTTGGAGTTGGCACAGGCGATTGTCCGTGATGGCGAGGGTGCGACCAAGTTCATCACGGTTGAAGTGCAAAACGCGAAAACCCGCGAAGAGGCGCGAAAAGTGGCTTATGCCGTCGCCCATTCGCCTTTGGTGAAAACCGCTTTCTTTGCCTCCGACCCGAACTTGGGCCGTCTGTTGGCAGCCGTCGGCTATGCCGGTATTGAAGACTTGGACGTCGATGCTTTGAAAATGTGGCTGGATGACGTGTTGGTTGCCGAAAATGGCGGCCGCGCGGAAAGCTATACCGAAGAGGCCGGACAAGCCGTGATGAACCGTCCGGAAATCACCGTCCGCATCGACTTGCAACGCGGCGATACGACGGCAGCCGTCTATACCTGCGATTTGTCGCACGAGTATGTGTCGATTAACGCGGATTACCGTTCTTAAAAACCTTTATCCTTATTTTCAGACGGCCTTTGAGAAAAGTATCAAGGCCGTCTGAACACATTGACTGCGTGTTTATGATGAAATTTCCCCAAACTTGGGCAGCGCGTCTCGCCCACAAAATCCGCCAAACCAAACGCCTGTCGAAAAAGAGCATTGCCTTTCTGTTTTTGCTGGCAGGCTCGGCACTGGTTGCCCTGACGGCTTTGATGTTTGCGTACTTGGCGGATTTGGCTTTGGAATGGAACGCTTTGCTGGTGGGGAAATATCCGTGGTTTGCGTGGGTGGCTTTGCCGCTGGGTTTGCCTCTTTTGGCGTGGTTTACGCGCAGATTTGCGCCGTACACTTCCGGCAGCGGTATTCCGCAGGTCATCGCCTCTTTGTCTTTGCCTTATGGTGCGCAGAAAACCCGTTTGATTCGTTTGGGCGAAACCTTTTTCAAAATTCCGCTGACGTTTTGCGCCATGCTGTTGGGCGCGTCTGTCGGCAGGGAAGGGCCGTCTGTGCAAGTGGGCGCGGCGGTAATGAACGCTTGGGGCGCGTGGTGTAAAAAGCACGGGCTGGCGTTTAGGGGTATGCAGGAAAACGATTTGATTGCCGCAGGTGCGGCCGGCGGTTTGGCGGCGGCGTTTAACGCGCCTTTGGCCGGCGTGGTGTTTGCCATCGAAGAATTGGGGCGTGGCGTGCTTTTACGTTGGGAACGTCAAATCCTGATGGGCGTGTTGGCGGCCGGTTTCATTCAAGTGGCGATACAGGGCAATAACCCGTATTTCTCAGGTTTTCAAGGGCATGAGCTGCCAAACATGCTGATGTGGGCCGCGGTGTCGGGCATAGTCTGCGGCGTGGCCGGTGGATTGTTCGGCAGCTTTTTGTATCGCGGAGCGGCGGTATTCGCACCGGTACGCTGGCGCAGTTTCATCCGCCGCCATTTGTTGGTGGTCGCCTTTGCAATGGGTATTTTTCTGGCATTGCTCGGCACGTTTTATCAAGGTAAAACCTATGGCACGGGCTATCACGAAGCCGCAGCCGCACTCAAAGGCACGTATGAAGCGCCGTTCGGCTTGGCAGTCGCAAAATGGGCGGCAACCGTGTTCAGCTATTGGGCAGGCATTCCCGGCGGCATCTTCACGCCGTCGTTAACCATCGGCGCGATGATAGGTGAACACATGGCCTCTTTCGCGCAACTGGGCGACGCGTCCAATGTCGCGGTTTTGCTCTGCATGGCCGCGTTCCTTGCCGCCGCGACCCAATCGCCGTTGACCGCCGCCGTGGTGGTAATGGAAATGACGGGCGGACAGAATTTACTGTTTTGGATGCTGCTGACGTGCATCTTCGCTTCGCAAGTCTCGCGCCAATTCTCGCCGCATCCGTTTTACCACGCTGCAGGTTTGCGCTTCAGACGACATATCGAAGCTGAAAGCGGATATGTTCAGCACGAGAAAAAAGAATAGGTCGGCATATAAAAGGCCGTCTGAAAATTGATTTCAGACGGCCTTTTATATGTCGTTTAACGTTGTATTGCGGTTTACTTAAACAGCAAAATCAGCAGCAAAACAACTGCAATCACACCCAGCCACAGGCTTTGGCGTTGCTGTACTTTGACCAAGTGAACATAGGCATCGCGCATTTCCTGCTGGCGGTTCTCATCAACCAGCGCACTGATTTTGCGCGGCAGGGAAGGGATGATTTGGGCCCAGTCGGGAGCTTCGTTTTTGAGGTTGCGCCAAAGGGCTTTGGGGCCGACCTGTTCGTTCATCCAACGCACCAAAAACGGTTTGGCGGTTTTCCACAAGTCCAAATCGGGATCAAGCTGGCGGCCCAAGCCTTCGATGTTGAGCAGCGTTTTTTGCAGCAATACCAACTGCGGTTGGATTTCGACATTGAAGCGGCGGCTGACTTCAAACAGGCGCATCAGCACCAAGCCGAAGGAAATCTGCGAAATCGGTTTGTTGAACACAGGCTCGCACACGGCGCGGACAGCGGCTTCCAATTCTTCCGCACGCGTGTCGGCAGGTACCCAGCCCGATTCGATATGGGCGGTGGCGACGCGGTGGTAATCTCGGTTGAAGAAGGCGAGGAAGTTGATGGCGAGATAGCGTTTGTCGTAGTCGGTCAGCGTGCCGACGATGCCGAAATCGAGTGCGATGTAACGGTTGTCGGCGGCGACCAAAATATTGCCGGGGTGCATATCCGCATGGAAAAAGCCGTCGCGGAAAACTTGCGTGAAGAAGATTTCCACGCCGTAATCGGCGAGTTTGTGCAAATCGATGCCGTCTGCTTTGAGTTTGGCGATATCGGATACCGGTGTACCGTCCATCCATTCGATGGTCAGTACGTCGCTGGTGCAGTAGTCGTAAAACACCTTCGGCACAATTAGCATATCGCTGTTTTGGAAATTGCGTCCAAGCTGGCTGGCATTGGCGGCTTCGCGCATTAAGTCCAATTCGTCGTGCAGGTATTTGTCAAATTCGGCTACCACTTCGCGCGGCTTCAAACGCTTGCCGTCTGGAAACAAACGTTCCACCCAGCCTGCACCAAAGCGCATCAGCGACAAATCCTGTTCAATCACGGGCAAAAGGTTGGGGCGTAAGACTTTCACTGCGACCTGTTCGCCCGAATGCAGGCGGGCTTTGTGTACTTGGGCGATGGACGCGCTGGCGACAGGCTCTGTTTCAAATTCCGCGTATAAAGTGTCGATGGATTGCCCCAGCGATTTTTCGATTTGCGAGCGCGAAAGCTGCGCGTCAAACGGCGGCACTTTGTCTTGCAGCCTTGCCAGTTCGACCGCGTAATCATGCGGAATCAAATCGGGGCGCGTCGATAATACCTGTCCGAATTTGATGAAAATCGGCCCCAGGCTTTCCAAAGCCAAACGCAGGCGCACGGCAGGCGTTTCGTGTTTGAACTTGGACGACTGCGGCAACATATTGAGGAAAGTCCGCGCCCAACCCGGACGGACCAGCGAGGCAATCAGCTCGGCAAGGCGGTAGCGGTAGAGCGTGCAGAGGATGGTTTTAATGCGTTTGAGGCGGTTCATGATGGGCGCGGATAAATCGAAAAAACAGAATTATATAGGAAAAACGGGTAAGGGCTTCAGACGGCCTGAGACTTTTGCAAAAACGTTTGCCGCATAGCTAACAATTTTATAAAGGCTCAGGTTTTGCCGCCCCAATAAAAAGACGAATATTCACATCATAAATATTCGTCGGCTACTTGCCCAAACCGCCGATTCAAGACATAATCGGGAAATGTGCAGGAGAGTGTTACATCCAACTACAATGTAACCACCGAAGGCGCAGACACCCTTAAATCGCTCAGGTATCAGGGACTGCACATTGAAACAAACAATCTGGAGAGCGGCGTTTGAATAACGTCCACCGAAGGGGAGAAGGCCGTCTGAACCACCATTCAGACAACCGCGCAAAGCAGTGAGCAGACTGGTTTGCCATCATGCGGATACGGCCGAAAATCTCAGGTTCAAGGACAGATAGGGTCATCCGCGCATAGGTGCGCGGGCGGCATCTGAACAAAAAATCCGGAGAAACTTGAGAATGACTGCTCTGAAAACCACCCCATTTCATCAAGCCCATCAAGATGCAGGCGCGAAGCTGGTAGATTTTGCCGGCTGGGAGCTGCCCATCCATTATGGTTCACAAATCGCCGAACACGAAGCCGTGCGCACCGACGCCGGTATGTTTGACGTATCCCATATGCTTGTTACCGACGTAGCAGGAGCAAATGCCAAAGCCTTTTTCCGCAAATTGATTGCCAACGATGTCGCCAAACTCGCTTTTGTCGGCAAAGCCCTTTATTCCGCTTTACTCAACGACAACGGCGGCGTGATTGACGACTTGATCGTTTACCGCACCAATGAAGCCGAAACACAATACCGCATTGTGTCCAACGGCGCGACCCGCGAAAAAGACACCGCCCAGTTCCACAAAGTTGGACAAGAATTCGGCGTCGCCTTCAACCCGCGCTACGACCTCGGCATGCTCGCCGTACAAGGCCCGAAAGCCATCGAAAAACTCCTGACCGTCAAACCCGAATGGGCGGACGTGATTCACGGCCTCAAACCGTTCCAAGGTGCAGACTTGGGCAATGATTGGTTTGTCGCCCGCACCGGCTATACCGGCGAAGACGGCGTCGAAGTGATTCTGCCGGGCACTGAAGCCGTCGCATTCTTCAAAGCCCTGCAAGTAGCAGGCGTACAGCCTTGCGGCCTCGGCGCACGCGACACCCTGCGCATGGAAGCCGGTATGAACCTCTACGGCAACGATATGGACGATAATACCAGCCCGCTCGAAGCAGGCATGGGTTGGACCGTTGACTTGAAAGACGAAAGCCGCGACTTCGTCGGTAAAGCCGCATTGGTGGCATTGAAAGAAAAAGGCGTTACTGTGAAACAGGTTGGTTTATTGCTCGAAAAAGGCGGCATCCTCCGCGCGCATATGGAAGTGTTGACCGATAAAGGCCAAGGCGAAACCACCAGCGGCGTATTCTCTCCAAGCCTGAAACAATCCATCGCCATCGCACGCGTACCGAAAGATTTTGACGGTGATACCGCCAAAGTTCTGATGCGCGGCAAAGAAGTGGACGTACGCGTACTGAAGCTGCCGTTTGTCCGCAACGGACAGAAACAGTTTGATTGAAAATAGTCAGAAGATTTCAGACGACCTTTTTAGAAAATATAGGTCGTCTGAAAACGAGAAGAAGGATTCCATTAAGGTTTCTGAAATGATAAATATAGATAAAATAGATAAAAACTTAAATATCATTTCAAATGCTCTTAAATTAATTACAATTTTTGGAATCGCATTTGGGTTTATAGTTGTTTATACATATATTTCTCATATTAATCAATTGGGGATTTTTGCAAATATAATAAGCCAACCTTATAGCGTTATAGCAATATTGGTCATATTTGGTTTTATCAGTTTTGTATTTTTCATGGCATTGTCTGCTCCGTATCAGTTATCTGCTGTGGCTAATGATGAAGGCGTAATAATAAAACGAAAAAGAGAATACTTGATTTTTTTACTACCTGGTATCGTTCCAATCCTTGGATTTTTAATATGGGTTTACATTGTTTTGTTTGTGTCCAAAGAGCGGTATGATAAAGAACTTGTAGAATACATTATAATTATATCTTCTATTTTTGTACCTGCTGTATCATTTTTAATGTTTTGGTTTTACTCTCGGGGGAATTATTTAAAAAATCTAAAAAGAAAAGATAATTCATTAAAAATTAAGAGATTTAATGGTGTATATTCAATATATTCGTTTTTGAGTTTATTTCTTTATTTTCTAATTGTTTCACTTCTAATATTTTTCGTATTCTTTTTTGTTATTTTGCCCATTACAGGATATTGGATTCAGTATGAAAATTTGCAATGGTGGTTTATAATATTTTCTGTAATAATTTATGGCATTAATGCTTTCGTGGCTACTACTTTTTTGAATAATGAAAAGAATAAAGTTTCAAAAAAATATATTTATTATGTTTTCCCAATATTTTTTTGTTTTTTCTATTGGATTTCAATTATTTTCTTTATAGATGCTTTTCCACAGAGACTATTGTATCCTATTGGATTTGTAGAGCTTCCTAAAGATTCAGCTTGGTATCTGATGCATAATAATTATAAAAGTCAAGAAAATAGTGAAATTAATGGTATTACGAAACAAGCATTGGAAAGTATCAAGAAGAATTTTTCTAAATATACAGATCAGTCGGCAATAGATTTTGATAATGAAAGAAATAAGTGTTTCAAACCAGTAATTAAATATCAAAAGAATGCTTTATATGGATATATGGCATGGAATTTGGGAGATATAAAGATATTTTGTCCTAAATCCGTTCAATTCTATGGCGAAATGAACAAGGATGAGCAGATAATAGAATCTAGGAAATGCTTAGTTCTTGAAGCTGAAATTATCCAGCCTTTGAGTGAGCAATACATTCCTTATTAAAGATAGGTGGTTTCAGTTAACCGTTTTAAACCAAAACCAATGGAGAATCAAACCATGAGCAACAACATCCCAGCCGAACTGAAATACGTTGCCAGCCACGAATGGCTGCGCCTTGAAGACGACGGTACCGTTACCGTCGGCATTACCCACCATGCGCAAGAGCTGTTGGGCGACATCGTGTTCGTCGAGCTACCAGAAGTCGGCGCAAACCTGGCTGCCGAAGAACAAGCCGGTGTGGTTGAATCTGTAAAAGCCGCATCTGACGTGTACGCTCCGATTGCAGGCGAAATCGTTGCCGTCAACGAAGATTTGCCAAGCGCTCCGGAAACTGCCAACAGCGACCCTTACGGCGCAGGCTGGTTCTTCAAAATCAAACCTGCCAACCCTGCCGATTACGACGGTCTGCTGACTGCCGAACAATACGCAGGCGAAGTAGCTTGATTTTTGCAAACATTCAAACAGGTTTTTCATCTGTTTGATATTGCAGGTCTTAGGTCGTCTGAAAAATGCTTTCAGACGGCCTTTGTTTCAATTTTTCCTCAGCAAACATGAATTACTGCGAATTTGTCGCCACGCTTCCTGACGATACGGACAACCCCAACAAACATTATCACGACGCGCAATACGGTTTTCCGATTGAGGATGACAATGAATTGTTTGAGCGGCTGGTGTTGGAAATCAATCAGGCAGGATTGAGCTGGACGTTGATGCTGAAGAAGCGGCAGGCATTTCAGACGTCATTTAAAGGTTTTGACATCGATACGGTCGCCATATTTGACGAAGCCGATATTGAGCGACTGCTTGCCGATGCAGGCATCGTCCGCAACCGCCTGAAAATCAACGCAGCCATTTATAACGCGCGACAAATCAAACAAATACAGCAAGAATACGGCTCATTCAAAAACTGGCTGGATGCGAACCATCCGCTCGACAAGGCTGAATGGGTGAAGCTGTTTAAAAAACATTTCAAATTTGTCGGCGGCGAAATCGTCGGCGAATTTCTGATGAGTACCGGCTACCTACCCGGCGCGCATGTGGAAACCTGTCCGGTTTATAGGGAAATATTGGCATGTCGTCCAAAGTGGGCGGAGGCCGTCTGAAACAACATCTGCAAGAAAAAACAGTGTTGATATCGATAACACCGAAGGAGTAGAAATGAAACTATCTGAATTGTTCAACCCGAACGAATTTGCCGCGCGCCATTTGAGCTTTGGCGACGAGGCTGCGCTTTTGGAAGCGCTCGGCGAGAAGAGCATGGACGAATTTGTCGGCAATACTGTGCCGCAAAGCATCCGTATGCCGTCCGAACTCGATTTGCCCGAGGCTTTGACCGAGGCGGACGCATTGGCGAAATTAAAAGGCATTGCGTCGGAAAACGTGATCAACAAGTCCTATATCGGCTTGGGTTATTACCCGACCCGCGTGCCGAACGTGATTTTGCGCAACGTATTGGAAAATCCGGGTTGGTATACCGCCTACACCCCGTATCAGGCGGAAATTGCCCAGGGTCGTTTGGAAGCTTTGTTGAACTTCCAACAAGTGTGTATCGATTTGACCGGTTTCCCTGTGGCAGGTGCGTCTTTGTTGGACGAGGCAACTGCTGCCGCCGAAGCGATGGCGATGGCGCACCGCGTGGGCAAAGTGAAATCCGAGCGTTTCTTTGTGGATGCGCGCGTGTATCCGCAAACTTTGGACGTGATGAAAACCCGCGCCAAATATTTCGGCTTTGAATTGGTGGTCGGCGATTTTGCCCAAGCCGACGAAGGTGAATACTTCGGCGCGCTGTTCCAATACGTCGGCAAAGACGGCGACGTACAAGACTTGCAGGACGTTATCGGCCGTCTGAAAGCCAAAGGCACAATCGTGGCCGTTGCCGCCGACATCATGAGCTTGGTTTTGCTGAAGTCTCCGGCTGAACTGGGCGCAGATATTGCTTTGGGCAACACCCAGCGCTTCGGCGTACCGATGGGCTTCGGTGGTCCGCACGCTGCTTATTTCGCGTTTAAAGATGAGTTCAAGCGTTCCGCTCCGGGCCGCATCATCGGCGTATCCAAAGACGCATCGGGCAAACCTGCCTTGCGCATGGCCTTGTCCACACGCGAGCAACACATCCGCCGCGAAAAAGCGACATCCAATATTTGTACTGCGCAGGCATTGCTGGCGAACTTGGCCGGTATGTATGCCGTTTACCACGGCCCTGAAGGTGTGAAACGCATTGCCAACCGTATCCATGCGTTGGCTTCTGCCTTTGCCGATGCGCTGGTTTCAGACGGCCTGAATGTGGTTCACAAAGTCTTCTTCGATACCGTTACCGTCGATTTCGGCAGCAAAGAGAAAGCAGATCAAGTGTTTGCCGCTGCTTTGGAATCGGGTTACAACCTGCGCCGCGTCAACGATACTCAAGTTGCGGCTGCATTCCATGAAACATCGGCATGCGAAGATTTGGTTGATTTGTACCGCGCGTTTACCGGCAAGGATACGTTCACATTTGCCGATGATGTCAAAGGCCGTCTGAACGCCGAATTGCTGCGTCAAGACGACATTCTGCAACATCCTGTGTTCAATAGTTACCACACCGAACACGAAATGCTGCGCTATCTGAAGAAACTCGAAGACCGCGACTTGGCGATGAACCGCAGCATGATTTCGCTCGGTAGCTGTACCATGAAGCTCAATGCGACTGCGGAAATGTTGCCGATTACTTGGGCTGAGTTCTCCGACATCCACCCTTACGCTCCCGAAGCGCAAACCGCCGGCTACCGCGAATTGCTTGCCGATATGGAAAACAGCCTGAAAGCCATCACCGGCTTTGACGCGATTTCCTTCCAGCCCAACTCCGGCGCGCAGGGTGAATACAGCGGCATGTTGTCCATCCGCCGCTATCAAGAAGCTAACTGCGAGGGACACCGCAACATCTGCCTGATTCCCAAATCCGCTCACGGCACCAACCCTGCGACTGCGGCCATGCTGGGTTTGAAAGTCGTCGTTGTCGATACCGACGAACACGGCAACGTCAACATCGACGATTTGAAAGCCAAAGCCGAGCAATACCGCGACGCTTTGTCCGCCATCATGATTACTTACCCATCCACCCACGGCGTGTACGAAGAAGGCATCCGCGACATCTGCCGCATCATCCATGAAAACGGCGGACAGGTTTACATGGACGGCGCCAACCTCAATGCCCAAATCGGCATCATGCAACCTGCCGAAGTCGGCGCGGACGTGTTGCACATGAACCTGCACAAAACCTTCTGTATCCCTCACGGCGGCGGCGGTCCGGGCGTCGGCCCTATCGGTTTGAAAGCCCACCTTGCCCCGTTTGCACCGGGACACGCTTTGACCGACACCCACAGCGCCAGTGCCGACCAAACCGCTGTTGCTGCTGCGGCCTTCGGTTCCGCGTCCATCCTGCCGATTACCTGGATGTACCTGACCATGATGGGCAAACAAGGCATGGAGCAGGCGACGCGCTGGGCATTGCTCAACGCCAACTACGTTGCCAAACGTCTGAGCGAAGACTATCCGATTCTGTATACAGGCAAAAACGGCCGCGTTGCGCACGAATGTATCGTCGATTTGCGTCCGCTTAAAGCCGAAAGCGGCATCACCGAAACCGACATCGCCAAACGCCTGATGGACTACGGCTTCCACGCACCAACGGTTTCTTTCCCTGTTGCCGGCACGCTGATGATCGAGCCGACCGAGAGCGAGAGCAAAGCCGAACTCGACCGATTCATCGCCGCCCTGAAACAAATCAAACAGGAAGTGCTGAAAGTCGAGCGCGGCGAATGGCCGAAAGAGGATAATCCGCTGGTGAACGCTCCGCATACCGCATCCGACGTAACCGGCGAATGGGCGCATCCATACTCCCGCGAAGAAGCTGTCTTCCCATTGCCGTTCGTTCGCGAACACAAATTCTGGCCGAGTGTCAAACGGGTAGATGAAGTGTATGGTGACCGCAATCTGGTTTGCTCCTGCTTGCCGATTGACGCATACGAAGAATAAGCCTGAATAGGTTTAAAATTGAACAGGCCGTCTGAAAATGAAAATAGTTTTCAGATGGCCTTTTGTTTGTTAAGATATTCCGCCCGAGAACGTACGTTTGTTTTGGGTAAAACAACAGATAAGGCATTCGGAAAGATAGATGGCGCATGCCTTTGTTTGAGGATAAAACCAAACGGCTTCTCATAACGATAAGCAAAAGGCCGTCTGAAAAACAGGAGGACACGATGGACGAACTTTTTATTCAAACGCTGACGATTGCCGGCTCAGATTCCGGCGGCGGCGCGGGCATACAGGCGGATTTGAAGACATTTCAGATGCGCGGCGTGTTCGGCACCAGCGTACTGACCGCGGTTACCGCACAAAATACTTTGGGCGTATCGGCAGTGCATCCGATACCGATCGACATGATTGCCGCGCAAATTGCCGCGATTCAGGAGGATTTCCAAATCCGCGCCTATAAAATCGGCATGCTGGGTACGGCGGAAATCATCGAATGTGTGGCAGAACAAACCGCCGAATGCGATTTCGGCGAACGCGTGTTGGATCCGGTCATGATTGCCAAAGGCGGAGCGCCGTTGTTGGAAAACTCGGCCGTCGAAGCCATGAAACGCCTGCTGCTGCCGCATACGGACGTATTGACCCCCAATCTTCCCGAAGCGCAGGCTTTGACGGGTATTAATATTGAAAACCGCCAAGATGCGGAACGCGCCGCCAAAGTTCTTCAGGATTGGGGTGTGAAAAATGTGGTAATTAAGGGCGGACATCTTGCCGACAGTCAAAGCGAATATTGCACCGACTGGCTGTTTACGCAATATGAAACCATCGAGCTGAACAGCAAACGTTTCCCAACGCCGCATACCCATGGCACGGGCTGCACATTTTCTGCCTGCATCACTGCCGAGTTGGCAAAAGGGTTTAGCGTACCCGAGGCGGTTCAAACGGCAAAAAACTATATTGCCGCCGCCATTTCCTATCCTTTGGGCATCGGGGCAGGGCACGGGCCGGTCAATCATTGGGCGTATCGGGACGAATAATGCGTTTAGGCCAATTGTAATTGATTGTATTTTTCAGACGGCCTGACTAGGTTTATCACTTGAAATTGTTTACAATATCGGATTAATGCTTTTACGGATAAAAAAGACACCATGCAAGTTACCTCAAAATGGATAGACGGAATGTGCTTCGTTGGTACAACGGCAAACGGACACAGCGTTGTGATGGAAGGCGCGGCGGCTGAAGGTGAAGTCAAACGCGGCCCCAGCCCGATGGAAATGCTGTTGTTGGGTGTAGCAGGCTGTTCCAGCATCGATGTCGTGATGATTGCCGAGAAACAACGCCAAAAAATCACCGACTGCCGTGCCGAAGTGACTGCCAAACGCGCCGACACCGCGCCGCGCGTGTTTACCGAAATCCATATCCACTTCAAAGTGTATGGTCGGGGTTTGCAAGAAAGCGCAATTGAACGCGCCGTACAGATGTCTGCCGAAAAATATTGCTCCGCATCGATTATGCTGGGCAAAGCGGCAAAAATGAGCCACAGCTTCGAGATCGTCGAAACAGAATAGGGCGGTTTCAGGGTGGGAGTGTCGGAGCGTGAACCGGCTACCCACAAAAAAAGCAGATATATTCACGCATTAACATGAATATATCTGCTTGCTTTTTATTCCTTTTTTTCTCTCTCTATCAGCCTTTATAACTTGGCTTGTTGATCTCATTGTGCAAGTTTCGTTTAACATTGTCAACAATTTTTAATTATATTTTAAACACCCCCGAAAGCTGCAGGTTTGTAAACGCTTGTGCCTTAATACGGATACTGGGGAAACATTATGGATTACGAAAATAATACCAACGTTGCGCCTGCAACTTCATCGCTTATTTTGGAAGAGCGTCACGATTCGGAACTCTTCCGCGTGTACGCATTGATTTTGGACGGCATTACCGACCATCTGCTGTTGCCGGGCAAAAAACTGACCGAGTCCGAGCTTTGCCGGCAAATGGTTTGCTCGCGTAATACCGTGCGTAGCGCATTATCGCTTTTGGCGCACGATAAAATCGTCGATTTGCAGCCCAACCGCGGCGCATTTGTCCATGTGCCGGACTTGAAAGAAATGAAAGACGTGTTCAACACGCGTATCGAAATGGAAAGCATGATTTTGAGCGTCCTCATCGATATGCCTGATTTGGAAACGCGTCTGCAACCGCTTTACGCCATGATTGAGCAAGAGGGTGCAGCTTCCGAAAGCGGCGACCGAGTGGGTTGGAACCGTCTGTCCAATGCCTTCCATGTCGAATTGGCGCGGCTGCTGGACAACGATGTCCTGTTTGAAATCATGAATACCTTGTGCGCACGTTCTTCATTGATTGTGGCTGTTTCCGATCCGCTTCGCAAAGAAAAGCGCAACATCGATTCCAATTCGCACCATGAACACCGAGAAATCCTCGATTTGTTGCTGGCAGGCAAGCGCAACCGTGTGACCAAAGTCATGCGCCGCCACTTGGGCGCGTGCATGGAACGCTTGGAACAAAAACTCGAGATGTAATCGGTTTGACAATAAAAAGGCCGTCTGAAATATTCAGACGGCCATTGGTTTATCCCTACAAAGCGAAACGCTATGAAACCCAAAATCCAAAGACACGAACATATCCTCACCCTTGTCCGCGAACATAACTTCATGACGGTGGAAGAGTTGGCGGCGAATTTGGATGTTACGCCACAAACCATACGCCGCGATGTGCAGGAGTTGAGCGAAACCGGACAGCTCAAACGCTATCACGGCGGCGCATCTTTGGGCGATGTTTCAGTCGTAACGGCAGGGCAGGAGCGGCGCAACCATCAGCAGCAGGAAAAAAACGCCATTGCCCGATTGATTGCTTCCACCATTCCCGATAATGCCTCGCTGTTTATCAGCATCGGCACCACCATGGAAGCCGTCGCCGCCGAATTGGTCAGACAGCGTAAAAACCTGCGGATTATCACCAACAATATTTACGCCGCCTCCATCACTGCGGCGCGTACCGATTACACGGTCATCATCGCTTCCGGCGTGGTCCGCCCCTTGGATGGCGGTATTACCGGCGTGGCGACCGTCGATTTCATCAACCAATTTAAAGTCGACTATGCCATCATGAGTACCCACGGCATAGAAAACGACGGCTCGCTTTTGGATGACGATTACAAGGAAGTCAGCGTCATGCAGGCGATGGTGAACAATGCCCGCGTGCGCTATCTCGGCGTCGACCACAGCAAGTTCAACAGCAATGCCTTGGTTAGATTGGGCGATATCGGCGCATTCGATAAGCTGTTTACCGACCGCACACCATCCGCCGCCATGCAGAAAACCCTAAACGAGCGCGGCGTAGCGTGGCAGGTTGCCGACCCTGTATCAAAGTAGCCAAGTCGGGTACAATTGAGCCATCATTCCATTCCTTTCAGACGGCCTGATTGAATGCTCAGGCCGTCTGAAAACAGAAAATCATTTTCCCATCAAAGAAATATTATGTTGAATAAAGACCAATTCGCGGACAACCACTTTATCCGCACCATCATCGATGAAGACCTCAAAAGCGGTAAACATACAGCCATCCAAACCCGTTTCCCGCCCGAGCCGAACGGTTATTTGCACATCGGCCACGCCAAATCCATCTGCCTGAACTTCGGTTTGGCTTATATTTATGATGGTTTGTGCAACCTGCGTTTTGACGATACCAACCCCGAAAAAGAAAACGACGAATACGTCAATGCCATCAAAGAAGACGTTGAGTGGCTCGGTTTTCATTGGGCGGGCGAGCCGCGTTTTGCTTCCAACTATTTCGACCAGCTTTACGACTACGCCGTCGGTTTAATCAAAGACGGCAAAGCGTATGTTGATGATTTGACCCCTGAAGAAATGCGCGAATACCGCGGTACGCTGACCGAAGCGGGTAAAAACAGCCCTTACCGCGACCGCAGTATCGAAGAAAACCTCGACCTGTTCACACGCATGAAAAACGGCGAGTTTCCCGACGGCAGCAAAACCTTGCGTCTGAAAATCGATATGGCGGCAGGCAACATCAATATGCGCGACCCCGTCATCTACCGCATCCGCCGCGCCCATCACCACAACACCGGCGACAAATGGTGCATCTATCCGATGTACGACTACACACATTGCATTTCCGATGCCATCGAAGGAATCACGCATTCTTTGTGTACGCTTGAATTTGAAGCACACCGTCCGCTGTACGACTGGGTGTTGGACAACATTCCTGCGCCGCACGCTACCCGTCCGCGCCAATACGAGTTTTCCCGTTTGGAGCTTCTGTATTCCATCACCTCCAAACGCAAGCTGAACCAACTGGTTTCAGACGGCCACGTTGCCGGCTGGGATGATCCGCGTATGCCGACCATTTCTGGTATGCGCCGCCGCGGTTACACGCCCGAAGGCCTGCGCTTGTTTGCCAAACGCGCCGGTATTTCCAAATCTGAAAACGTGGTCGATATGAGCGTGTTGGAAGGCGCGATTCGCGAAGAGCTGGAAAACTCCGCGCCGCGCCTGATGGCGGTTTTGAATCCGCTCAAAGTGACCCTGACCAACTTTGAAGCCGGTAGAACCCAAAGCCGCCGTGCCGCGTTCCATCCGAACCACGAAGAAATGGGCGATCGTGAAGTGCCTATTTCACAAACCATCTACATCGAAGCCGACGACTTTGCCGAAAATCCGCCTAAAGGCTTCAAACGCCTGATTCCCGGCGGCGAAGTGCGCTTGCGCCACGGCTATGTCATCAAGTGCGATGAAGTAGTAAAAGACGAATCAGGCAATGTGGTTGAACTCAAATGCAGCATCGATCACGATACCTTGGGCAAAAATCCCGAAGGCCGCAAAGTCAAAGGCGTGATTCACTGGGTGTCTGCCGAACACGCTGCCGAAATCAAAGTCCGCCTGTATGACCGCCTCTTTACCGTCGAGCGTCCCGATGCCGTGCGCGGCGAAGACGGCAACTATCTGCCGTTCACCGATTTCCTCAACCCTGAATCCATCAAGGAAATCACCGCCTACGCCGAGCCTGTCGCAAAAGATCTGCCGGCAGAAAGCCGTTGGCAGTTCGAGCGTATCGGCTACTTCGTAACCGACCGCAAAGATCACAGCAAAGACACGCCGGTGTTTAACCGCACTGTGACACTGAAAGATTCTTGGCAGGCAAAATAATTGGTAAGAAGGCAGTCAGTATGCACTGGCTGCCTTTATTGTGTTTAAATTTTTGATTTTATAATAGGAATTTTATGGAAAACCAAATACCCACTTCACAGGAAGTTCGATATCACGAACCCAAACGCCTTCCTGCTTCTGCAGGCATCAAGTGGATTACCGACGCTTTCGGTATTTTCAAACTTCATCCGTGGAAATGGATAGGCGTATTATTGGCTTATATGATCGTAGGCTTTGTGGTTTCTATTATTGACTTACTAGGAATTAATGCGCTTTCTAGTTTAAAAGGTATTGTATTCAGCTGGGTGGGTTCATGCTTAGTAGGCGGAGCTATGTATGTTGCTAACAATATCAATAATGGAAAAGCATTTGATGTGAAAGATTTTTTTATTGTTTTTTTAGATAAAAAAATGAGTTTTTTCATTTTATTGTTACTTCAGGTGCTGTTCAGTATAGCTGTTAGTTTGCTTATCATTCCGCTATATTTTGCAGGTCATTGGGCAATGATGATAGGTGTTGTATTGATTGTTATTGTCCTTTTGTCTATATTTTTATTAACCCCCGCTTTGATTGTTTTAGATGGTCTGAAGCCATGGGAGGCTATTAAAGCTAATGTTAAAGCGGCTATGTGTAATATTCCTGCAATATTAGTTTATGTTGTAGGTGTGGCTCTCTATTCTTTTATGTGGGGCGTATTAGGCAGTATGTTAGGCCAGTGGATTATCATGATCATACTTTTACTATTCCTACCTGTCAGCGCAGTTTTACTGCTGGCTCCTTATATTGCTTACCGCAGTATTTACCCTAATGGTCGTATTGTGAAATCCTAAGTGGATAAAGGCCGTCTGAAACATTTTCAGACGGCCTTTGTCGATAAAAGGAATGAGATGGAACGTTATTCTGTACATTTGAAACTGCTGGGGATGGCGGTGCTGTGGGGCGCGTCTTGGCCGATGGGGCGGATGCTGGGGCAGTCGCTGCCGCCGCTGACGGGCGGGGCGGTTCGGTTTGTACTGGCTTCGGTTTTGTTGTTGGGCTGGTTGTTTGCGCGCAGCAGGTTTGCAACTTTGGCAGCTTTGTCGGCGCGGCAATGGCTGGGTTTGACGGCGGCTGCTTCCGTCGGCGTGTGCGGCTATGCGGTGTTTTTTATGCTGGGTTTGCAGACTATGCCGGCAGGTAAGGCGGCGGTGGTCGTGGCAGTGAACCCCGTGCTGACGCTGCTGTTGGCAACTTGGTTTTTCGGCGAGCGTTTAAATGCGAAGATTTTGGCGGGTATGCTGCTGGCGGTCGGCGGTGCCATTATGGTGGTAACGCAAGGGCAGCCGTTGACAGTGTTATCGGGCGGCATCAAGGCAGGAGAGTGGCTGATTTTCGGTTGCGTGGTTTGTTGGGCGGCTTATACTTTAATTGGTCGCGCGGTTTTGCGCGGGATAGACGCGCTGACGGTAACGATGGCAACTTCGTTCATCGGCGCTCTGATGTTGTCGGTGGTGGCGTTGTGGATGGACGGAATGCCGTTTGAGGCGATAGCGGCAATGGATGGGCGAGGTTGGACAGCCTTGGCGTGGCTGGTCATCGGTGCGACGGTATTGGCCTATGCGTGGTATTTTGAAGGCGTGAAGACTTTGGGTGCAGGCAGCGCGGCAGCGTATATTACGCTTGTGCCGATTTTCGGTGTGCTGTCTTCGGCGTGGTTTTTGGGCGAACCGCTGCATATTTCGCTGATTGCAGGCTGCGCGGCGGCGGTCGGCGGCATGATGCTGATGCGGTACGGGCAGAAGGCCGTCTGAAGTTGGGTAAATACTCGGATTTTTGATGATAAGATTGCGGTTGCCACGTTACTTCCAGCCGTAATCTTATTGAAGGATAAGACCAAGGTCTCGGCCTCAGTGTTCGATTTAAAAATTTGACACCCTGCCTCCAACTGCCTAAAATTCAACTTTCTCAAAAATCTACCGTATCCTGCGGCACGATTTCATACTTTCAGACGGCCTTCGTGCCATCTCTCTGATACCATTCAAAATATATCAATACTATGCACGTTTCAGAACTCCAAACCCTCCACATTTCTAAACTCTTGGAAATGGCAGAAGAACATGGCATTGAAAACGCCAACCGTTTCCGCAAACAAGACCTCGTTTTTGCCATCGTCCGCCAGATGATGAAGCAAAATGTCAGCTTTACCTGTTCCGGCACACTCGAAATCCTGCCCGACGGCTTCGGTTTCTTGCGCAGCGCAGATACTTCTTACCTTGCCGGCCCTGATGATATTTATGTTTCGCCCACGCAAATCCGCCGCTTCAATCTGCACACCGGTGACACCATCGAAGGCAGCGTGCGCGTGCCTAAAGACAATGAGCGTTATTTCGCACTTGTCCGCCTTGATACCATCAACGGCGATCAACCCGAAGTCTGCAAACACAAAATCCTCTTTGAAAACCTCACGCCTTTATTCCCAACCGAACAATTCAAACTCGAGCGCGACATCAAAGCCGAAGAGAATCTGACCGGCCGAGCCATCGACTTGGTTTCCCCAATCGGTAAAGGCCAACGTGCATTGTTGGTTGCGCCGCCTAAAACCGGTAAAACCGTGATGTTGCAAAACATTGCCCACGCCATTACCGCCAATTATCCCGATGTCGAGCTGATTGTCCTGTTGATTGACGAGCGTCCGGAGGAAGTGACCGAGATGAGCCGTTCTGTACGCGGCGAAGTGGTTTCCTCTACGTTTGACGAACCTGCGCAACGCCATGTACAAGTGGCCGAGATGGTGATTGAAAAAGCCAAACGCATGGTCGAACACAAAAAAGACGTGGTGATTCTGCTGGATTCGATTACCCGTTTGGCGCGCGCCTACAATACCGTCGTGCCGACTTCGGGCAAAATTCTGACCGGCGGTGTCGATGCCAACGCTTTGCACCGTCCGAAACGCTTTTTCGGCGCAGCGCGTAATGTGGAAGAGGGCGGTTCGCTTACCATTATTGCGACAGCGCTTGTTGAAACCGGCAGCCGCATGGACGACGTGATTTACGAAGAGTTCAAAGGCACGGGCAATATGGAATTGCACCTTGACCGCCGCATGGCAGAAAAACGCCTGTTCCCGGCGATCAGCATTAATAAATCCGGTACGCGCCGCGAAGAATTGCTGGTGCCGAACGATCAGTTGCAACGTATGTGGCTCTTGCGCAAATTCCTGCATCCTATGGACGAAATCGAAGCGACCGAGTTTTTGGTGGGCAAACTCAAAGACTCCAAAAACAATGACGATTTCTTTGAATTGATGCGCGGTAAATAAGCATAAGGCCGTCTGAACATGTTTCAGACGGCCTTTACTTTGCTTGAGGAATCTTTATGACCATCCGAATGAATTGGCAAAACTTATTGTCCACCCAACGCTTCCGTACCAAAAACGGCGAAATTGTGCCGACCGTTACCCCTTCGACCCAGGAAGGTGCCGATGCCTTGCGTACGGATTTTCACATCGACTACGACCGAGTCGTTTTTTCCGGAGCCTTCCGCCGCCTTGGCCGTAAAACGCAGGTACATCCGCTGGCGCAACACGATTTGACGCACAACCGCCTGACACACAGTGTTGAAGTTGCCAGCGTGGGCAGGAGCTTGGGCAACCGCGTAGGCGTGATGTTGCATAACGGCGGTTTTTTGCCGCAGGAAAATACGCCCAGCGATATTGGTGCCGTGGTGCAGGTTGCCTGTTTGGCGCATGATTTGGGCAATCCGCCGTTTGGTCATACCGGCGAAGATGCTTTGCGTGATTGGTTCAGACGGCCTGAACATCAAATTTATCTGAACACATTAAACGAAGCGGAACGCAACGATATTCAAACCTATGAAGGCAATGCGCATAGCCTGCGTATCGTCGCCAGCCTTGAAATGTATCCGGAGGCGGGCGGAATGCGCCTGACTGCGGCAGCCATTGGCGCATTGCTGAAGTATCCGTGGACAACGCAACATCCAAACGGCAGAAAGAAATTCAATATTTATCAAACCGAGTTGCCGTTTATCCGTCAAGTTGCCGATGAATTGGGACTGGTTTCCGCAGGAGTAGACAGCTGGGCGCGCCATCCTTTATCTTATCTGATGGAGGCCGCCGACGATATTTGCTATGCCTTGCTGGACTTGGAAGATGCCGTCGAATTGGATTTGCTCACGGATACGGAAGTAGAAAGTATTTTGTCCGAACTGACCTTTGCCGAAAGCGCATGGCACGCCAGCTCCAGCCGTCAGCGTTGCGCCATGTTGCGCGGCATTGCGATCGGCAAGGCAATTGATGATGTCGCGCAAACCTTTATGCTGCATCAGTCTGACTTGTTGGACGGAACATTCAAAGGCAAAGACTTGCTTGCTCTGTGTAGCCCGCAAGTGCAAAACACTTTGGCCAAAGCGAAAGAATTGGCTCAAACACGGATTTTCCGCCATCACACCAAGCTCTTGACCGAAATCGCCACATTCCCATGCTTAGGCTCTATCTTAGATTTGCTCGTCCCCGCCGCTTATGCCCTGATTGCTGAAAAACAGCTGGCAACGCGTCAGTCTTTGGCTTTGGAATTATTGAAAAAGCACAATCCGATTCTTCCTGAAGACAGTCTGTATCAGGCCTATATGAAAATCTTGGATTTTGTCGGCGGTATGACCGATAACTCCGCCGCAAAAATGGCGCAGGATTTGTCAGGAGTAGGGATTTTACGTTAATTTTATATTTTTTAATTTCAATCAGTTAAATAAAAATATAAAAAATATCCGTGAAAAGAGTAGACAGATTTCAGTAAAGTCTATATTATTCGGTCTTCTTGATTCACAACGCACTTGCGAAGTGATGAGGATGCACCCGTAGCTCAGTTGGATAGAGTATCTG